>JAKDNC010000088.1 GCA_030452025.1 Nocardioides sp.
CGGTGCGCACGACCGCGCCTGCGGAAGCGTCGAGCATCGTCGAGCTGAGGGTGGCCTCGACCTGGTCGGCCACGGGCGTGGTGACCTTCTGTCCCCGCTCGAGCGCGAGGGACCGGGCCCGTCGGGTGACCGCGGCGGTGAGCTGGCGGCGTTGTCGGGTGAGGGCGCGCAGCTCTTCGCCGTCCAGGGAGTCCTGCGCCTCGCGCAGCGCGGCGCCCACCGAGATGATCTGGGCGACCTGCCCCGGATCGCAGCGGACGAGCAGATTGATCACCCAGCCGGCGGTGGAGGGCTTCTTGAGCGACTTGACCCGTTCCGAGAGCGCTCGATCCTCGGCGCGAAGTCTCCTGGCCAGCGCGTCGCGGGCTGGGGTGAACTCGGGCAGTGTCAGGCCGTACAACCGGTCGGCAGCCTCGAGCAGCGTCGTCACGTCGTTGAGCATAGGAGGTCAGGTTGCTGACCCGAGCCCTGCGGTCAACATCGAGACGGCCCGCTACTGCCGAGGGCGAATCCTTGCAAGCAAACGAAGTGGATGGAAGATGAGGCACTCCCACTCCTATGATCGCTGCATGGTAGCCGCAGGTCGACGTCCAGAACTCCCGACCAGCGTCCGGAACCAGGACCTGGCGCTTCGACGCTTCGGTGAGCGCGCGGCGACGTACTTTGCGGGCATGTGGGAGGGCGATTCGCTGGCCGACGCGTTCGTGGACGACTTCACCACGATCGGACACGGCCGTGGAATGCGGATGCTTCGCAAGGCCTGCCGTGAGGGCATCGCAGCTGTCGAGGACGCGCCGGATTCCCTGTCGGCCATCTTCGCACAGCTCGACGACACTCCGGACTGGATCGACCTCGACGCGGTCTACGCCGGCGCGACGCACTTCGCTCGCTACACCCGTCAGGCCGGGATCGTGCTCGGTGCCGCATCCCTGGTCAGTGGGTATGCGAACTCGGTGGCGTCGCGTCCCCTCGAGCTCACCGGCAGGTATGTCGAGAACGCCGGCATGCGCACCATCGAGGTCGGGGCCTGGCTGCTCGCGGTGAACGCGGAAGGCGGCCTGGAGCGATACGGCGACGGGTTCGAGCTCACCGTGCGGGTGCGGATCATCCACGCGCTCGTGCGTCAGCACCTGCGCGACTCCCCTGACTGGGACGAAGCGGCATGGGGTGTTCCCATCCCGCAGGCCTTCCTCGCCTACACCTTGGTCGAGTTCTGCCTGATCCCGCTGCGCGGCATGCGCGCGGTGGGGGCGCCGTACCTCCCGCACGAGGTCGAGACCTACTACCGCCTCTGGAGGTACGTCGGCCACCTGCTCGGCATCCGTGCGGAGCTCCTGCCGGTCGACGAGGCCGGGCAACGGGAGCTGGAGGACCTCTATCTGCTCACCCGGCCCGAGGTCGATGACTATTGCCGTCGGCTGGTCAGGGCGATCAACGACGAGTTCCTCGTCCTGGAGATCGAGGAGTTGCTGCCCCGTCGCCTGCACGGGCTCGCGCCGCCGACCGTGCATGCGCTGGAGCGGGTCTTCCTCGGTGACGACATCGCCGACGAGTTGGGCGTCCCTCCGTCGCGGATGAAGTACGCCGTCCGTGTGGTCGGGCCGCTCCTCGGCCTCGTAAACGCCGTGATCGACCGGGTTCCGGGGACGCTGCCGCTGCGGACACGACTGGGGCGGCGCTATCGCGAGAAACAGGAGACCCGGTTACGCACCAGATACGCCGTGTCGCACGACCTCGTCGACGACTCGCCCGCCGGCGGCAAGACACCCCCGGCCCGCGACCCCGGGCGGTCCGTGCAATGAACATGTTCCTGGCCTCGGAATCCTGCACACCGCACGGAACGCCGGGCTAGGAGCGGCCGGTGCGGCTACCCGTACTCGATCTCCAGGTTCGCGAAAGTCGCGCAGTGGCGGTACTCGAGCTCGACCGGATGCGGTGCCCACACGGACTCCTGCCGCTGCCCGGTCAATCTCCAGCCCAGGTGCTCATAGAGCCACCGCGCCCGCCCGTTCGCTTCGAGCACCCACAGCCGGATGCCGGCGCCGCCCGCCTCCACGGCCCGTTCGATGCCCTGCCGTCCCAGTCCTTCCCCCCACGAGGCGGGATGCACGAACAGATGCCGCAACGAGACCCCGTCGTACGCCGCCACGGCCCGTAGCCGGTCAGCGTCATCGACCACGTCGACCCGGACCCCCTGATCGGCGAGCACGAGGGCCCACCGGGCAAGCACGTCGTCCTCGGGGAACGGCTCGGTGAAGATGTCTGAGAGTGCGACCAGGTTGGCGTCCCGCTCCAGCTCCATCAGCGCCAGGGCGTCGTCGGCACCTGCGTGCCGCCAGCTCACTCCTCGTCCAGCCCCTGCTCGATCGCGTAGCGGGTCAGCTCGACGCGGTTGTGCAGCTGCAGCTTCCGTAGGGTGTTCTGGACGTGGTTCTGCACGGTCCGGTGGGAGAGCACGAGCCGGTCTGCGATCTGCTTGTAGGAGAGCCCCTTGGCGACCAGTCGGAGCACCTCGGTCTCCCGCTCGGTCAGCCGCGGCCTGTCGTCGTTCCCGCCACCGTCGAGCATCCGGCGATATTCGCCGAGCACCAGTCCGGCCAGCCCGGGCGTGAAGACGGTGTCCCCCCGGGCCACGCGGTGCACGGCGTCGATCAGCTCCTCCTTCGATGCGGACTTGACGAGATAGCCGGTGGCTCCTGCTTTCACCGCGTCCAACACGTCCTGCTGCTCACCGGATGCGGAGAGGATCAGGATCCGCGCGGACGGGTCCTGGCGGACCACCTCTGCGGTGACCTCGACGCCGTTCGGCGCGGGGATCTGCAGGTCGAGCACGATCACCTGCGGGCGTGTCGCCGGGAACCGGGCCAGCGCCTCGGAGCCGTTGGCCGCCACGGCGACCACCTTCAGCCCGGCCGCGGCCAGGTCGCGTTCGACAGCGTCGCGCCACATGGGGTGGTCGTCGACGATCATCACCCGGATCGGTTCGTCCATGTCCGAGACCCTAGCGACCCGGCGGCTCGTAGCGACCGCGCCGGTGCACCAACGGCTCACCGTCCTCGCCGATGACCGTCTCCTCGACGGTCGCCGTGACCAGCATCGACCAGCCGATCTCGACCGCCGACTCGAGGCGTACGCCGACCCACGTCGTCGCAGTCGACAACACTGGCCCCCACGCGGTCGAATCCCATGTCGTCTGGGCGAACTGGCCGCCGGGAGCGGGCGCCGTGCCGGCAAACATCTCGGCCAGGTCGCGGTGTGCCCACTCCAGCAACTGGACGACGGCCCGACCTCCGTCGGTGAGCACGTCGCAGAAGTCGGAGTCGGGGTCGACCAGGGCCAGGACCCGCCCGGGCTCGCCCCCGGCCACCATCAGCGAGGAGACAGTGAGACCGGCACGCACACCGTCATGCTCGCTGGTCCAGAGCGTGACCACGCCACCGAGACGTCCACGCAGGCGACGTACTGGGTCGCGGTCGGCCGGGGGCTCCATGAACGGGTGCTCGCTGTGAATCGTCACGGTCCCGAGGCTAACGGGCGTCCGGAAGGAACCGACAGCTCCCACTCGACGCCTTGATCGGGCGCGGTGAAGAGGTCGGCGCGACCACCGAGGTCCTCGAGGCGCCCCTTGATCGACGCCGACACCCCCAGGCGTCCCTCTGAGGAGGCCGAGTCCAGGCGCCCCTCCGGGATGCCGGGGCCCTCGTCGCGCACGGTGACGATGACGGAACCTCCCATGTCTTCGAGCAGGACCCAAGCCGGAGCCTCCTCGCCCACGTGACGCGCCACGTTGTCCAGACATGCCTTCACCGCATCGGTGAGCTCCGAGGTGACGTGCGCCGGCAGCCGGATCGCCTCCCCCGGTGTGGCGACCTGGACCCGGGGTGGTCGACGTGTCCCGAGCTTCTCGAGCTCGGCTACGAGGTCGGTCTCCGCGGCGACGGTTTCCTCAACGAGCGCGTCCTGCTGACGGATCAGGGAGCGCAGCGCCTGCTCCTGATCTCCGGCGAGTCGGCCAAGCTCCGCGCCCTCACCTCCGATCTCGGCTCCCTTGCGCTGGACCAGGGCCAGCACCTGGAGAACTCCGTCATGGACCGCGCGAGCCAGTCTTGCGCGCTCCTGCTCGACTGCGGCGGCGTGCTCGGCTGCTGCGCGCTCGGCCGCCATCCGCTGCAGGGATCCACACAGGTAGCCCACGATCGGAGCGGCGATCATCAACAGGAAGACGTTGCCGTAGTTGGTCTGGCTCACCCCGTCACGGATCAGCAGGTCGCACGCCGACACGAGTGCCGCGGCGACCAGGCCGCCCACGAACTGCCAATGGATCGCCCACGCGATGAGCGCCGCAGCGACCCAGAACCCGGGGACGGAGGCGTTGAACGTCTCGCCCTTCACGAGCGGGCTCGAGATCAACGCGGCCAGGGTGATCAGCAGGTCGGCGCACAGCAGCGCCGGCACCCGGCGGCTCGGGGCGGCGTACGCCCAGGTCGCGAAGACCGTCCACACGACCATGACCGCCACGATCCCCGTGCCGAGGTAGGGGTGGTGGAAGTTGTCGTAGCGATAGATGTTGAGCGTGACCGCGTTGACGATCAGAACGACACGCAGCCACACCAGCGCGCGGAAGAGCCGGTCCTGCACCGCCGAGGCAGCGGCCGAACCGGTGGGCAGTGCAGCCGAGCGGCTCAGGACGCCTTCCTGGACTCGCCGGCCCGGGACTCTGAAGCGGCCGCCTGAGCGGCGAGACGCTTCTGTTCCTCCTTGGCCCGGGTCGCGTACAGGTCGACGTACTCCTGGCCGGAGAGGTTCATGATCTCGTACATGATCTCGTCGGTGATGGAGCGCAGGATGTAGCGGTCGTTCTCCATGCCTTCGTAGCGGGAGAAGTCCAACGGCTTGCCGTAGCGCACGATCGGCCGAGTGAGCTTGCCGAACTTCTTGCCCGGAGGTGCCACGACATCGGTGCCGACGACGGCGATCGGAATGACCGGTACGCCGGTCTCCAGCGCGAGCCGGGCGACGCCGGTCTTCCCACGGTAGAGCCTCCCGTCGTGCGAGCGGGTCCCTTCAGGATAGATCCCGAAGAGCTCGTCGCGGGCGAGCACGGACTTGGCAGAGATCAGGGCGCCTTCGGCTGCGTTGGCGCCGGAGCGGTCGATCGGGATCTGGCCGGAGCCCCGGAAGAAGTGCTTCTGGAACCAGCCCTTGATGCCGGGGCTGTTGAAGTATTCGGCCTTGGCCACGAACGAGACCCGGCGGGGCAGGGTCAGCGGCATGAACAGCCAGTCGGCGTACGACAGATGGTTGCTGGCGAGGATCGCCGGCCCTTCTTCGGGCACGTGTTCGAGGCCCTCGGCCTGCGGGCGGAAGATCAATCGCAGGAGGGGGCCGAGCGCGATCAACTTCAGGAACCAGTAGAACACCCGGCTGACCTCCTCGACGTACAACAATTCGTGGCACGCCCACTGTCGTCGACGGCCCTGAGAACACTAGCGCCAAACTGATCCACGTGGGCACCCGGCAACGGTGAGTGGGATGGGGCACAATCTTGCCCGTGCCCACCGACCCGAGCGTCAGCCCCTTGTCCATCGCCGCCCGCCCCGAGCTGACCGGCACGCCGTCCCAGACCGTGGGTGTGCTCCTGAGCCACGGGTTCACCGGATCCCCCGCCTCGATGCGGCCATGGGGTGAGTTCCTCGGCCAGTTGGGCTACGCGGTGGAGATCCCGCTGTTGCCGGGGCACGGAACCTCGTGGCAGGACATGAACACCACCCGCTGGGAGGACTGGTACGCCGAGGTGGGACGCGCGCTGGACAAGCTCCTGGCCGAGAATGACAAGGTCGTGATCGGCGGCCTCTCGATGGGAGGCGCCCTGGTCCTGCGGCTCGCGGCGGACCGCCCCGAGGACGTCGCCGGCGTCATGCTGGTCAACGCCGCCGTGGCCTCGACCAACAAGCAACTGCTCGCCGTCCCGCTGCTCAAGCGGGTGGTCTCGTCGGTGCCGGCCATCGGCGGAGACATCAAGAAGCCTGGCGCCACCGAGCATGCCTATGACCGCACACCGCTGCACGCGCTCGCCTCGATGACGCACGCGTGGAAGGCACTGCGCAAGGACCTGCCGAAGGTCACCGCTCCGGTCAGGATCTTCCGCTCCGCCGAGGACCACGTGGTGGACCCGAGTTCGGCGCGACTCATCAAGGCCTCGGTCTCCTCGCGGGAGGTCTCCGAGACGATCCTGGAGAACAGCTACCACGTGGCGACCATCGACAACGACGCCGAGACGATCTTCGAGGAGTCCCGCGAGTTCATCGCCTCGGTAACCGAGCCGACCTGAACGGATCGAGCGCAAGGACTCCCGTGGGGAACCGCACCCGGCGTACCCTCGTGGGTGTGATGCGGGACGAGGACGAGCTCTGGAGGGAGATCGTCGACAACTACGGGGATCGAGCCACCCTGGACGGCCCCTCGGACGAGGCTGCCGAGCCGACGACCCTTCCCGATCCTGCGCTGGAGCCGGAGCCGGGGGACCTCTCGGACCCCGAGCCCCCGGACCCGGTCGAACTCCGCGACACCTGGGGGGACGAGGGCAGGTTCGTGCCCGAGGAACCACCCCGTGTCCCGCTCCCGGCGCCCCCACGCCTGGTGGCATGGACCGGTGTGTTCGGCATGCCTGTGCTGCTGCTGGTCATCGTCATCACCGGGCAGTGGCTGCCGAGCTGGATGGGTCTTGGCATGGCCGCCTGGTTCGTCGGCGGCTTCGTCTATCTGGTCAAGAACATGCCGGACGAGCCCAGGGACCCCTGGGACAACGGTGCCCGGCTCTGAGCCTCGGTCCGCGGCAGAGCCGGCGAGGACTCACCGGCTCTCACGCCGATCAGCGGCGCGGTTGGCCGTACCCCCGGAGGCCTTCGCGCGGGCACGCAGCCCCTTGGCCACTGGCGTCTTCCGCAACCAGCGGCGGGGGCTGATCGTCGAGGCGGCGACCCGCCGACGAACCAGGTCCGAGGCGCCGACCAGCCCGGCCTCCGGCCCCAGCTGTGCGGGCAGGATCGCGGGCACCGTCCGTTGGCCGGCAGCGACCAGCGAGTGCGTGAGCGCGGTGCGGGCCGGGACCAGGAGCCGATCACCCGCCGCAGAGACGCCGCCGCCCACCACGAGGCACTCCGGGTCGAAGGCGGCCACCAGGTTCGCCAGCCCGACGCCGAGCCATTCGCCCACCTGTCGAAACGCTTCCTGAGCGACCAGGTCGCCGTCCTCGGCGGCCGCGTTGACCATCGGTCCGGTCAGGTCCGCAGGCCTTCCCGAGCACAGTTCCTCCAGAACGGTGGGCTGGCTGCCTATCCGGGACCTGGCGTAGCGGACCAGAGCGTTCCCGCTGGAGTACTGCTCCCAGCAGCCGTGTCCACCGCACTCACACGGAATCCCGTCCGGCACGACCTGCATGTGGCCGAACTCCCCCGCCATGCCGTTGCGCCCCCGGTGGATCCGGCGCTCGAGGATGATCCCGCCGCCGATGCCGGTGCCCATCGTCACCATGATCACGTCATTCGCGTGTCGGCCCGCGCCGTAGGTCGCCTCGGCGTGCGCCGCGGCGGTCGCGTCGTTCTCGAGGACGACCGGCACTCCCCACCGGTCCTCCAGCCGGGCCCGCACCGGCTCGTCGAGCCAGGGCAGGTGTGGAGCGAACATCACCCGCTCCCCCGTCGCGTCCACGAAGCCCGCTGCGGCCAGGCCCACGCCGGCCACCGGAAGACCCTCGGTGACCTCGGCGAGTGCCTCGGTCAGCGCGTCTTCGACGTGGCGCGACTCCACCCGGCGTCCGGGAGTCGTGCGTCGGCTGGTGCGCTGCACCCGTCCGAAGTGGTCGACGATCCCGGCCAGGACCTTGGTGCCGCCCACGTCGATACCGACGTATGCCTGTCGGGTCACGACCACGAGGCTAACGCCGCGCGAGGTCGGCGACGCCGATCAGGCCGGCCGTGTTGCCGAGCGTGGCGAGGCGCAACTCGGGGACCGGGCGATGTCCGACGCCGGTCAGCTGGGCCTCGTAGGTCGTCCGCATCGGCCTGAGCAGCAGGTCACCGGCCTCGCAGACACCTCCCCCGATCACGATCACGCCGGGGTCGATGACAGCCGAGAGGATCGCGGCGCCCTCGCCGAGCCAGGCTCCCAGGGAGGCGAGCTGGCCGATGCTGAACCCGTCGCCGTTCCGGGCCGCCTCGGTGATCATCGGGCCCTCGATGGCTGCCACGTCCCCGCCGGCCATCTCGAGCAATCGGGCAGCAGTCGCAGGGTCCGCGGTCGCGGCCGCATGGGTGGAGCGCTCCAGGGCGGTGCCGGAGGCATACTGCTCGAGGCAGCCGTGCAGCCCGCAGCCACACGGGCGGCCTTCGCGCTCGATGCGCACGTGACCGATCTCCCCGGCGATGCCATAGCCGCCGCGGTAGAGCCCACCGTCGACGACCAGGCCACCACCCACGCCGGTCCCGACCGCCACCATCAGCAGGTCGTCCGAGTCGAAGGCAGCGCCGGCGACAAATTCGCCCCAAGCCGCGGAGTTGCCGTCGTTCTCGACGACGACAGTGACTCCGGTCGCTTCCTCCACCCGCTTCTTGAGCTCGACGTCACGCCAGGCGAGGTTGGGGGCGAAATAGACCTTGGCCCGGGCCTGGTCGACGAAGGCGGCCGCCGAGATGCCGACGCCCTCGACGTCGTGGCGGGACTTGAGGTCGTTGACCATGTCCGCGATCGCGGTGACGATCGCGGTGGAGTCCTCGGCCGGCGACTCGACCTTGACGCTCTCGAGGATCTTGCCGTTCCGGTCGACCACGCCACCGGCGATCTTGGTGCCCCCGACATCCACTCCGATGGTGTGGCTCATTCGTCCTCCGGCCATTCGTCGTCGACATCGATCTTCTCGAGGTCATCCTTTCCGGACGACCTGGGCTGGCTCTGGTCCGGGACCGCCGTCGCCATCAGCGCGGCCGCGGCCTGCATGAGATTCGCGCCGGCGGTCGCGATGTGGTTACGCACCTCGGGGCTCAACTCCCGGATCACGTGCATGGTGCGGCAGATCGGGCAGTAGGTGCATTCGGCGGAGCCCGTGGCGACGTGTTCGTTGACGTCGTGCATGGCGTGCGCCGCGCCGGCGGCGGCGTCGGAGACTCCGTGGCCGATGTCGCTGCCCTGGGTCTTGGCCCATCCGGAGAGTGCGCCGAAGAGCTTTGCGGCCTCCTCGGAAACGGATCCGATGTCGCCGGGGCCGGGCTGGTCACCCGTGCGGCCGTCGTCTTCGTTCACGCTTGCGTCTCCTCGAATCGAACCTGCAGTGAGCCCTGATCCACCTTCGCTCCCCGAACCTGGTGTCGGGCCAGCCCGGACGGCAGTGACAGTAACCGACGATACGACCCCACCGTCACGACCAGTTCGTCGCCGTGTCTGGCGAGATCCACGTCGCCGTGCGTGACGAACGGCAACGCGAGTCGCAGCACGGCCCCGGTCTCGGTCCGGGTCACCTGCATCGGCCCGTCCCCCTCGGGTCGGGCCAGCGGGTCGGTGTCGGCGTACACCTCGCCCGCGAGACCACGCAGGGCCTCGACACCCACCGGTTCCTCGGCGCGGTAGACCGAGCGCCACTGCGAGACCC
>JAKDNC010000089.1 GCA_030452025.1 Nocardioides sp.
TCAACCAGGGGCGCTCCGAGACCACCGACGAGACGACCTCCGGGGACAGTTCGAGCACCCCGGCCGCCGAGCTGTCGGTGATCGAACCCGACGGCGTCACCGACTTCGACCCCGAGGGTGACGGCGGCGAGGAGTATCCTGAGCTTGCCCCGCTGGCCATCGACGGTGACCCCGGGACCGCATGGCAGACCTCGAACTACAAGCAGAACTTCGGCCCCGGGGGCCTCAAGGACGGCGTCGGCCTGATCGTCACGCTCGCGAAACCGACCGACGTACGCAACGTCGAGGTGTCCACGATCGGGAATCCGACGTCGATGAGCCTCTACGCCGGCACCGGCGAACCGCCGACCACCGTGGACGGCCTGGAGCCGGTCGCCACCGGGACGGCCGAGAACGGATCGGTCTCCCTCCAGCTCGAGGAAGCCGTCTCGGCGGACTGGGTGCTGGTCTGGCTGACCTCGCTGCCCTCCGACGGTGGCTACCGAGGCCAGGTCGCCGAGATCGTGGTGCGTGGATGACGCGCACCGACCACGATCTCCTCGCCGCCCACGTCGAGGGCGAGGCCGACGCGTTCGGCGAGCTGTTCGCACGCCACCGCGACCGTCTCTGGGCGGTGGCGCTGCGCACGATGGGCAACCCCGAGGAGGCGGCCGACGCCCTCCAGGACGGGCTGATCTCCGCCTTCCGCAGGGCAGGTTCCTTCCGTGGCGACGCGGCGGTGACCACTTGGCTTCATCGGGTCGTCGTGAACGCCTGCCTGGACCGGATTCGGGCGAACAAGGTGCGCGCTGCGGAATCGCTGCCCGACGATCTCGAGGAGTACGCCGGCCGCGGCGCTCTCAGCACCACCGAACCTGACCAGGGCCCTGACGAAGCCGCGTTGGCCTCCGAGACCCGGGCGATGGTCATCAACGCCCTCAACACCCTCCCGGCCGAGCAACGCGCCGCGCTCGTCCTGGTCGACATGGAGGGATACGGCGTCGCCGAGGCCGCCGAGATCCTGGACTGCGCGGTCGGCACCATCAAGTCACGCTGCGCCCGTGGCCGCGCACGCCTGGCCCCACTGCTCGGCGTACTCCGCACGGACACGGTGAGACCGACCACCCCGGGGAACCCGCCGGAGACCGGGGCCGTCTCATCCTCGCATCCACCGCGCGGGCCACCGGACTGAGCGCCCACCAGGGAGAACTGCCCGAAACGACCGAAACGACCAGGAGGTGATCGCCATCCCCGAGCCGGAACTGAGCCCCGCCCAGAATGAGGAGGTGCGCCGCCTGCTCGCCGACGCGCGCCACGAGGAGCCCATGCCGGCCGACGTGGCCTCGCGCCTCGACGGCGTGATTGCCGATCTGGGCGCGGACCTGAGCACCAACCGGGCCGCCGGGCCCGCTGTCGACCCGGAGCCCCCCGCCTCGGTCACCCCGCTGCGGCGACGCTCGAAGCTCCCGCAGGCCCTGCTCGCCGCGGCCGCCGTCGTGGCCGTCGGCTTCGGGATCACCCAGGTCCTGCCCAGCGGCGAGGACGGCGCCGGGGACGCCGGCTCCGAAAGCCCGAACAGCTCAAGCCTCTCCGACGACGATCCCGGCGCAGCCGACCAGGACTCCGGTGCTGCGGCACCGGACTCGCAGCGCAGTGACTCGCAGCGCACGCAGCCGAGGCATCTCGGGCGGGAGCGGAGCCGAACACTCCTGTCCCGGGTCCCGCTGTCCGGACTGAGCCCAGGGTTCGAGTCCGACTCCGAGCTCCCTGCCTCGTCCTGCGGGCCGCGCCGTCTCGCGGAAGGCCAGCGTCGCGCTGCGGCGACCTATCAGGGGCAATCGGCCGTGGTCATCTTCCACCCGGTGAACAACGGCGAGCGGACGGCCGACGTCTACGTGTGTGGCCGCGGCAGTGACTCCGGGCCTTTGACCTCGGTCACCCTCACGGGCCCCTGAGGTCGATCCCGCGCGCAGTGACCCCGGCCTCGCCAACAACGGGAATGACGCCCGTCTAGGATCGGTTGAACCGACGAACGCCCCGCTCGACCCGAGTCCCGTGGGGTCCCCTTGAACCCGGCCAGGAGGCCATCGCGCATGAGCAACGACGTCCGCAACGTGATCATCATCGGGTCCGGCCCGACCGGCTACACCGCAGCGGTCTACGCAGCCCGTGCCAACCTCGCACCACTGGTGTTCGAGGGCTCGGTGACCGCAGGTGGTGCACTGATGAACACCACCGAGGTGGAGAATTTCCCCGGCTTCCGCGACGGCATCATGGGCCCCGCCCTGATGGACGAGATGCGGTCCCAGGCCGAGCGCTTCGGCGCCGAGCTGGTGCCCGACGACGTGGTCGAGCTGGATCTTCAGGCGTCGCCCAAGGTGGTCCGGACCGCGACCGGCGAGTTTCTCGCACGCTCGGTGATCCTCGCCACCGGATCGGGCTACCGCAAGCTTGGTCTCCCCAACGAGGAGGCCCTGTCCGGTCGTGGCGTGTCGTGGTGTGCGACCTGCGACGGCTTCTTCTTCCGCGACCAGCACATCGCCGTGGTCGGCGGGGGCGACTCTGCCGTCGAGGAGGCCACCTTCCTGACCCGCTTCGGCTCCAAGGTCACCCTGATCCACCGCCGTGACGAACTCCGCGCGTCGGCGATCATGGCCGAGCGGGCCCTGGCCGACCCCAAGCTCGAGATCGCCTGGAACTCCGAGGTTGCCGCCATCAACGGCACCGACGGTCTCGAGTCGGTCACCCTGCGCGACACCGTGACCGGCGAGGAGCGTCCCCTGGACGTGACCGGCCTGTTCATCGCGGTTGGCCACGACCCGCGCTCGGAGTTGCTCAAGGGCCAGGTCGAGCTCGACGAGAACGGGTACGTCATCGTCGAGCAGCCCTCGACGCGCACCAACATCGAGGGCGTGTTCGCCGCGGGCGACCTGGTCGACCACGTCTACCGCCAAGCGGTGACCGCCGCCGGAACCGGTTGCTCGGCGGCTCTGGACGCCGAGCGCTACATCGCCACCCTCGACCACATGGCCTCGCAGACCCCTGAGGGTGCCGTCTCCGTCGACGCCTGAATCATCGCGAGCTTCGAACCGCAGCCCGACTGCGGGAATGATCACCGGTGGCCGCGCGTTCCACCTCATGTGATCGCAAGATCCATCGTCCAAGCTTCAAGCCCGGACAGCCCGGGAACCAGAAAGGGACAACCGTGGGCAACATTCCTCCCGTGACCGACGACGCCTTCGACGCCGAGGTCCTCAAGTCAGACAAGCCCGTCCTCGTGGACTTCTGGGCCGAGTGGTGCGGTCCGTGCCGCCAGGTCTCCCCGATCCTCGACGAGATCAACGCCGAACACGGCGACAAGATCACGTTCCTCAAGATGAACGTCGACGAGAACCCGGTCACCCCCGCGAGCTACCGCGTCACCGGCATCCCGACCATCAACGTCTACCAGAACGGTGAGGTCGTGAAGTCGATCGTCGGCGCGAAGCCGAAGGCTGCGCTGCTCAAGGAGCTGGACGACTTCATCAGCTGATTCGCGAGCGCGCCGGAGGCAGGCCGGGCTGGGCTGGCTTCGGCGCGGGCCGCGTCGGGCGCACCACTACCAGCAGGCGCTCCACCGCCTGCTCCACCTCGTCCTTCCAAGTGAGAGCCGACCGGAGCTCCATCCGCATCCGCGGGTTGGTGGGGTGCGCCCGTTGCGTCTTGAAGCCCACCGCGGACAGGAAGCCTGCAGGCACGACGCAACCTCCAGCCGGGCGCCTGTCGATCTGGCACCGTCCCCTTCCCTGAGCGGCCCTGAGGCCCGGCCGCAACAGGTCCGTCTCGCCGAAGGCCTCCACGGCCCACGCACCGCCGCCACGCTTGACCAGGTCCCTGGCCATCCCTTGGATCAGGAGCCGGCCGACACCGCCCCCGCGAGCTGCCGGGTCGACGTACACGGTGGTCAGCAGCAGTGCGTCCTCCGAGACCGGCGCCGTGGGAAAGGTCGCGGCGCCATCGGCGAAGGACGGCGGCACGTAGATGGCGTAGCCGACCGGCACGTCATCGGCCAGCGCAACCTGTCCGCACGATCCCCAGTCGCGCAGCGCATGGGAGACCCACGTCTCCTTCACCGAGCGAGAGTCGTCGTTGTCGAGCCGGTTGCGGCGCACTGGATCGAGCTGCCAGAAGAGGCAGGCGCGACATGGATCCGGCAACCCGTCCAGGTTGTCCATCGTGAGTCGAACCGTCTTGCGTGACATCGCTCCTCCGGATCGACGAACGCCTGGAACCGGACCCGGATGATGCGCTCGCCACCTTCCTGCACCATGCTAGACGCTCCACGTCTTCTTGGAGGAGCACCCGTTGCGCGATCTCACCTATCCGTCGATCATCACGACCGCCAAGGTCGGCTTCAAGGCGCTCGGCCTGCGCATCACGATGACCGGAACCGAGCACGTTCCGCGCAAGGGTGGCGTGCTCCTCGCCTGCAACCACATCGGCTACGCCGACTTCATCTTCGGCGGGCTGGCCGCCAACCCGTCGAACCGCAAGGTCCGGTTCATGGCCAAGCGCGAGATCTTCGACCACAGCATCGCCGGTCCCGTGATGCGCTCCATGCACCACATCCGTGTCGACCGCGGCGACGGGATCGAGTCCTTCCGCGAAGCCGTGCGCTACCTGCGTGAGGGCGAGGCCGTCGGGATCTTTCCCGAGGCGACCATCTCGCGGGCCTTCGAGCTCAAGGAATTCAAGAGCGGTGCCGTGCGCATCGCCGCGGAGGCCGGGGTCCCCGTGTTGCCGGTGATCATGTGGGGCACCCACCGGCTGCTGACCAAGGACCACCCCCGGGACCTCTCCCGGGGCAAGACGATCGCGCTCGCCGTGGGTGATCCCTTGCACCCGACCGGTGCGGATCCGGTCGGGGAGACTGCGGAGCTGAAGGCAGCAATGAGCAGCCTGCTCGACGAGACGATTGGCGCCTACCCCGACGAGGAGCAGCCCCCCGGCTCCTGGTGGCTGCCGGCGTCCTACGGTGGGTCGGCGCCGACGCTGGCTGAGGCGGTCGACCTCGATGCAGCGGAGAAGAGGGAGCGGGCGGCCAAACGGGCGGCCAAACGAGCCGAGAAGAGGTCAAAGCGTTAGATCGCTTTGTCGACAAAGCGACATATTGGGTCGGGGTTGGCGCACTCAGATCGGGCGGTCATCCCGATTGCGCGGATCCATGATGTCGACGATCCGGCGAAGGTCGTCCAGTGACGCGAACTCCACGGTGATCTTTCCCTTGGACTTGCCGAGGTCGACCTTGACCCTCGTCTCGAGCCGGTCCGAGAGTCGTTCAGCGATCTCCTCGAGGCCGGGGGCCGACGGCTTGCGTCGGGCCGAGCGTCCACCTCGTGCGCCATGATCGCCGACGGTCACGATCTCCTCGAGACCACGGACGCTGATCCCCTCAGAGACCACACGCTGGGCGAGCCGATCCTGGACGTCGCCATCCTCCACCGACAACAGCGACCGAGCGTGGCCCGCGGAGAGCACGCCGGCGGCCACACGCCGCTGCACGGCAGGGGACAACTTCATCAGACGCAGCGTGTTGGAGATCTGCGGCCGTGAGCGCCCGATGCGCTGAGCCAGCTCATCATGGGTGCAGCCGAAGTCCTCGAGAAGCTGTGCATAGGCCGCCGCTTCCTCGAGCGGGTTCAGCTCGGCACGATGCAGATTCTCCAGCAGGGCATCCCGGAGCATGTCGTCGTCGCCAGTCTGGCGCACGATCGCCGGAATCGTCTCCATGCCGGCTTCCTGGGTCGCGCGCCACCGGCGCTCACCCATGATCAGTTCATATGCGTCCACGCCAGTGCGTCGGACGACGACCGGTTGGAGGAGTCCGACCTCATTGATGGAGTGGACCAGCTCCGCCATCGCCTCTTCCTCGAAGACCTGGCGCGGCTGGCGATCGTTCGGGCGGATCGACGCCGTGGGCAGTTCGGCGAAGTAGGCCTCGTCCTCGGCCGTGGCAGCGTGGGCCGCGGGGGAGTTGTCGTCAGCGAAGTCTGGATGTCGCGACGTTTCACGTGGAACATGTGTGTCTGAAGTGGAGTCCGATGCCTTCGACACTGTCGAAGGGCCGACGGAGACCTCCGTAGGAGCGTCCGAAGGCCGGGGATTCCCGTCCGAGCGATCTTCCGCCCCGGGATCCACAGGTGCGGTTGGAATCAGTGCCCCGAGCCCGCGACCTAGACCACGGCGTTGGGTGTGCTTCGCATTCATGCTGGTGCTCCTCGGGATGCCATCTCGCGTGCCGCTTCCAGGTAGCTCAGTGCACCCGGCGAGCCCGGATCGTAGGTCATCACGGTCTGGCCGTAAGAAGGGGCCTCCGAGACCCGGACCGATCGCGGGATCGCCGTCTTGAGCACCGTGTCTCCGAAGTGCTCGCGGACCTCCTCGGCCACCCCTGAGGCCAGGCGCGTGCGCCCGTCGTACATGGTGATCAAGATGGTGGACACATTGAGCCGCTGGTTGAGGTGCTTGCGCACCATCTCAACCGTTTCCAGAAGTTGGCCGAGCCCCTCGAGTGCGTAGTACTCCGCCTGGATCGGGATCATCATCTCCTCACCGGCCACCAAAGCATTGAGGGTGAGCAGACCCAGGGATGGCGGGCAGTCGACCAGTACGTAGTCGAAGCGCTCCTCGCCAACCTCATCGGCGGTGCCGACCCGGGGATGGGCGAAGATCGCCCTCTGCAACCGGCTCTCTCGGGCCACCACGGAGACGAGCTCGATCTCGGCACCGGCTAGGTCGATGGTCGCCGGCACCACAGACATCGTGGGAAAATCCGGGCTGGGCTGCGCCACGTCCTCCAGCTTCGCACCGTCAACCAGGATGTCATAGGTCGACGGCACACCCCGCTGGTGCTCGACCGCCAACGCAGTCGAGGCGTTGCCTTGGGGATCCAGGTCGATCACCAGCACCCGCTGCCCGATCTGCGCCAGGGCCGCAGCGAGGTTGACCGTCGAGGTCGTCTTGCCCACACCACCCTTTTGGTTCGCGATCACCATGACCCGGGTGCGCTCGGGTCGCGGCGCTGCGCCACGTCCAGTGGTGTTGCGCGCCAGGACCGAGTGTTCTGCGGCCCGGGCCAGCGGGGTGGTCTCGTCGAACCCGGGCCCCGACTCAGCCAGATCGGCGGCTGTGCGCACGACGAACCCGGGGCCCGACTGCGTTGTTTCACGTGAAACCACGGACTGCTCTTCCTGTGGATGGAGTGGTCAAAACTGTGGATAACCACGCTCAGCTGGCGGGGCGGAGCCGGTGGATAACTCTACTCAGCCCCCGTTGCCTCTCGGCCACGCACTGAGCCACGTCGCCGTCAGGTCAAACTACCCGCGACCGGCCCGCCCATGCCACCCGCACGGCCCAGGCCTGTGGATCCACGATGCCCACGCCGAGCTCCTGGATCTCCGGTTCGGCACAGCCGAACCGCTCGAGCGTCGCCGCCGCCTTGGTGATCTCATCGCGAACCGAGGATCCCTTCATCGCCACCAACGCCCCACGCGGGGCGACCAGTGGCATTGACCACTCCAGAAGCCGATCGATGGGAGCCACCGCGCGGGATGTGACCACGTCGAAGGTTCGATCACCATGTAGGACGTCGGCTCGACCCCGAATCACCTCGACATTGGTCAGGTTGAGCTCCTCGACCACCTCGGTCAGATAGGTCGTTCGGCGCAACAAGGGCTCAACCAGCGTGATCTGGAGATCCGCACGCGCAATCGCCAGGACCAGGCCGGGGAGGCCCGCTCCACTGCCGATGTCACAGAGAGTTGCTCCCTGGGGGATCACCTCACCGAGCACGGCGCAGTTGAGGAGATGTCGCTCCCAGAGTCGGGGAGTCTCTCGAGGGCCGATCAAGCCCCGAACGACACCTTCGGTGGCCAGCGACACGGCGTACGCTTGGATCGTGGGGATGCGCTCGGACGGAAACACCTGCTCCGCCACCTCCGGCATGACCGGGGGAAGGGAGGCTGAATCCGGGGTTTCACGTGAAACCATATCGACCTCAGGCAGGGAGGACGACGACGAAGCGGCGCGGCTCGACACCCTCGGACTCGGACTGGCAACCGCCCGCAGCCACGGCGTCGTGAACCACCTTGCGCTCGAAGGGAGACATCGGCTCCAGCGAGACCGACTGCCCGGACTACTTCACCTAGGACACCGTCTCTTCGGCGACCTTGACCAGCGTGGTCTTCCGCTCGGCACGGAATCCACCGACGTCGAGCATCAACCGGGACCGTTCGCCGGTCTCGCGGTAGACGGCCAGGCGCGTGAGCTCCTGGAGGGCGTCGAGCACCTCTCCGTCGCGACCCACGAGCTGGTCGAGGTCCGCACCGACGATGGACACCCCGGCACGATCACCCTCCACGTCCATGTCCAGATCGCCGTCGAGGTCGGCGATGTCGAGGAGCTCCTCGAGGTAGTCAGCCGCGATGTCACCTTCGGCCTCCAGACGCTCCATGCGCGAGGGGCCGGCGTTCTCCTGGGTTGCTTCGTCGCTCACGTGGTTCTCTCCTTGGTCCAAGGGTGTGGTGGTCATGGGCGCTTCTTGGGTGGCTTCTTCTTGCCGCTGCCCTGGCGCTGGCTACGGGACTGCTTCTTCGGCTGCTGCCGCGCAGACGTGGGGTTCTCCTCGGCGGGCTCCGGGGCGTCCTGCTCGGTCAGGGCCACCTCCGCCTCCGGAGTCTTGCCCTTGCGGAGCGCCTTGGCATGGTCGCGCTCCTCCTTCGCCTTCGCGGCGGGCGTGCCAGGAACCGGGTTGTTGCGGATCACGTAGAACTGCTGGCACATGGTCCACAGGTTCGACACGGTCCAGTAGATCAGCACACCGATCGGGAAGGCGACACCACCGACGGCGAAGACCACTGGGAGGACGTAGAGCAGCAACTTCTGCTGCTGGGCATACTGCCCCGTCATCGCGGACGCGGGCATGTTCTTGGTCATCAACTGACGCTGCGTGGTGAACGTCGTCACGAGCATGCAGAGCACGAAGAAGAGCGCCATGATCTGGACACCCACGTCGCCGTCCGCCTTGATGAACGTCTTGGCGATGTTCACGCCGAAGAGCTCCGAGTCCGCGAACTGCTGCGCCTGGGCCTGGTTGAGGATGCCGTGCGCCTTGCCGTGCTTGGCCGCCTGATCCAGCAGGCGGAAAAGTGCGATGAAGATCGGCATCTGCAACAGGATCGGCAGGCACGAGGCGAACGGATTCGTTCCCGAATCCTTGTAGAGCGCCATTGTCTCCTGAGCCAGGCGCTCCCGGTCGTGGCCGTACTTCTTCTGCAGCTCCTTCACCTTCGGCTGAAGCAGCTGCATGTTCCGGGAGGACTTGATCTGCTTGACGAACAGCGGGATCAGTGCGGCACGGATGACCACGGTGAGGCCCACGATCGACAGCGCCCACGCGGCACCGGAGGCCGGATCCAGGAACAGGCTCCAGAACTTGTGGAAGCCGACCAGCACGACGGAGATCGCGTAGTACAGCGGCGTCATGATGAAGTGGCCGATATCACCGAGGAAGGACACTCAGGCTCCTTGGGAAGGGGCGGATGCTGCGGGACTGGGGGACTTCGAATCGCGGGGCGGGACCAGGTCGACGCCACCTGCGGCCCACGGG
>JAKDNC010000090.1 GCA_030452025.1 Nocardioides sp.
CCAGATCAGCACGTCCGGGCTGGACCTGCAGGACCTGGTCTCGGTGCAGACTGTCGCCGACAAGTCGCTGCCCTCAGTGGTGAAGATCGAGGGTGCTCGCGCCGAGGGCTCGGGCAGCGGCTCCGGTGTGGTGATCAGCGAGGACGGGCTGATCCTCACCAACTATCACGTGGCCTGGCTCGGCGAGGACGGCGGTCAGCTCGAGATCCTCTTTGACGACGGCACCAGTGCCGGCGCCGAGATCCAGGGCGTCGACCCATCGATGGACATCGCGGTCATCCGGGCCGAGGACGTCTCCGGGCTCACCCCGATGCCCTTCGGCCAGGCCGAGGACGTCAAGGTCGGCCAGGCAGTCGTCGCCGTCGGGTCGCCGTACGGGCTCGCCTCCACGGTCACCGCGGGCATCATCAGCTCGATCAACCGACCGGTGGAGGTTCCCGGCATGGGCGACTCAGGAGCTCCCATGGTCTACCCGGGGCTGCAGACCGACGCCGCGATCAACCCCGGCAACTCCGGTGGCGCGCTGGTCAACATCAAGGGCGAGCTGGTCGGGATGAACTCGGCCAACAAGCTGGCGCAGAGCGCGGAAGGCACGTCCGGCGACCTCGGTTCGATCGGCATCGGCTGGGCGATTCCGATCAACGTGATCAAACCGATCGTCGAACAGCTCAAGGAGGGCCAGTCCCCCGTCCATGCCTGGCTCGGAGTCAACCCCGACGATGCCAAGGAGAAGGGCCTCGCCCGTGGTGCGGAGGTGACCGGGTTCCTCGATGGCGGGAACGCTGAGGAGGCCGGCGTCGAAGAGGGCGACATCATCACCGCCATCGATGACTACCCCATCTCCAACGGTCTCGGGCTGATCACCACCGCGCTGCAGTTCGAGCCCGGCGACAAGGTCAACCTCCACGTGGTGCGTGACGGCGAGGAGCAGGAGATCGAGGTCGAGATGGGCGAGAAGGGCGATCTCTTCGAGGACTGACCCCGCTCCCCCGGACTTGGCGCAACGGGTCGGCGCTCATCCACGCAGGACGCTGCGCAACAGGTCCGCCTTCCACAGCGACTCGGACCACTCGTCCTCGAGCTCCGAGCGCACTGTGATGGCGCCGCCGGTGCCGAACCGCCAGGCGCGGTCGACGTCCACATGTCCGGTCTGCTCGGCGCTCCCGCTGCAAGTCAGACTTCGGATGACCACGCCGAGGTCAGCCCGCCCGTCACCAGAGATCCAGCCGAACGCGCCGGCGTACGCACCACGGGCGCTGGCCTCCACGTCCTCGATGATCTCCATCGTGCGCAGTTTCGGGGCGCCGGTCATCGAGCCCGCGGGGAACAGCGCACGCAGCGCCGCAACGGTGCTGACCCCCTCCCTCAGCTGCCCGTGGATGCTGGAGACCAGTTGATGGACCGACTCATAGGTCTCCACCTCCATCAGCTCGGGCACCCCGACACTGCCGGGGGTGCAGACCATGGCGAGGTCGTTGCGCAGCAGGTCGACGATCATCAGGTTCTCGGCGCGGTTCTTGGGATCCGTGGCCAGCCGTGACCGCAGCTGGTCGTCTTCCTCGGGCGTCGCGCCGCGCGGCATGGTGCCCTTGATCGGCTTGGTGACGATCGAGCCGTCACGGTCAACGCTCGCGTAGCGCTCGGGCGAGGAGCTCAGCAACCAGCGCCCATCGTGCTGGAGAAACCCGGCGTACGGCGCGGGGTTGAGCTCGCGCAGCCGCAGGTACGCCGTCACCGGGTCCAGGCGGTTCGACTCACCGCTGCGATAGGTCAGGTTGACCTCGTAGCTGTTGCCGGCCCGGAGCGCGTCCTGCACCTGCCCGAACGCGGCGGCGTACTCGTCCGGAACTGCCTGGTCCCCTGGCTCCCCCGCGTTCCGTGCAGTGTGCAGGTTTTCGGGGTCGTCCGGGATGCGGTGTGCACGGAACGCCGGGCTCGGGGCAGGGCCATGCGGGGACGCCATCGCGGTCACGGGGTCGTGGTCGTAGATCTCGACCCGGGTGGCACGCATCCACACCGCGGTCGGCATCGGGTCGTCCGGATCGAGCGCCGCCGGGAGGTCGCTGCGACTCGCGTAGCCGAAGTAGCCGACCCAGTGGACCTCCGGCCCGTCGTCGGCCATCTCGGTCGCGAGGACGGCGAAGATGTCGTCGCCGACCACCTCGCGGGTGCCCGAGACCTGCCGGATGACCTGACGGGTGCGCGCGTCGTAGGTCAGCGAGACGTCGTCGTCCTCGAGCCAGCCGAGCAACGAACGCCGCCCCGACCACTCCCGCGAGCCGCCGCCGTCGAGCCAGAAGCAGCGGTCGTGGCGGGATGCGATCTCGCGGAACCGGATCACCGGGTCGGTCATGTCCGCTCCACGAAGTTCGCAACGATCTCTCGCCCGTGCCTGCTGAGGATCGACTCGGGGTGGAACTGGACGCCGCACAGCGGCAGCGTGCGGTGCCGCACAGCCATCACGACACCGTCGTCGGTCCACGCCGTGACGACCAGCTCGGCGGGGATGCGCGTGGCCGCGAGCGAGTGGTATCGCACCGCCTCGAACGGGCTCGGGATCCCGGCGAAGTCCCGGCTCCCGTCGTGATGAACCAGGGCCACGTCGCCGTGTGCCGGAGCGATCCGGTCGACCGAGCCGCCGTACGCCGTCACCAGGCCCTGCATCCCGAGACAGACACCGAGCACCGGGGTGGCCGCGGCCCGCAGCAGCTCGGCGCCGACCGAGAAGTCACGCGGGTCGGCGGGGTGGCCTGGCCCCGGGGAGAGCACGACACGACTGAATCCGGCCAGGTCCTCGGCGGTGACCTCGTCGTGCTGCACGACGATGGGCAGCTCCCCGGTGACCTCGGCAATCAGGTGAGCCAGGTTCCAAGTGTAGGAATCGTGGTGGTCGACCAGGACGATGCCCGAGCCGGACGTGGTCATCTCAGGCCCGCCATCTCAGACCAACAGGTCGCGAACCAGGTTGTGGATCAGGTCGAACCCGTTCTCGGTGAGGATCGACTCCGCATGGAACTGGATCCCTCGGTAGTGGGGTCCCGCGATGAGGTGGACGTCCCCGGTGTCGGGATCTGCCTCGACGCTCACGCCGTCGGGCAAGTCAGCCTCGGGGCGGGCGACGAAGGTGTTGTAGAAACCGACACGTTCCGTGCGGCCGTCGATCTGGATCGGTGACTGGGTCCCCTGGAAGACGATGTCCTTGAACGCCAGCGGAATGCCGAGTCGCTGGCAGAGCGTCTGGTGGCCCAAGCACACCGCGAGGAACGGCTGCCGGGTCTCCAGCAACCCGTCGACGGCGGCCCGGAAGGCCGCGATCTTGGGGTGGTCGCCCTCGCGCGGGTCGCCGGGTCCAGGGCCCACGATGACCAGGTCAAACCCGTCCAGGGAGCCGGGTGTGAAGTCCTCGTGCCGGACCACGGTGGAGGTCATCCCGAGCACGGTCAGCGCATGGCGCAGCATGTTCACGAAGTCGTCCTCGCCGTCGAGGATGACCGCCGACTTTCCGCGCAGGTCCCGATCGGCCGTCGTACCCTCCTGGTCGGTGAGCCAGAATTTGCTGAGTCGCTGGTTGCGGGCGTTGAGCGCGATGAGGACGTCCTCGTCGCGGGCGAGCTCGCCGATGCTCTCCGGCGGTGCGGCTGCGGGTGGGACCAGGCCGAAGGCGCTGAGGATGCCCCCCGCCTTGGCGTGGGTCTCGCGGACCTCGGTGGCCGGGTCGGAGTCACGGACCAAGGTGGCGCCGGCGACGACGCGGATCGTGCCCTCGGCACCGATATCGGCGGTGCGGATGACGATCGGGCTGTCCAGGGTCGGCGAGCCGTCGGGGTCACGCCCGAAGAGGGCGAGCGCGCCCCCGTAGTACTCCCGGCCCTCGGGCTCGTAGGTCGCGATCAGTCGACAGGCGTTCTCGACCGGCGACCCGGTGAGAGTGGCGGCGTACATCGTGTCGCGCAGGACCTCGCGCGTGTCGCGGGAGGTCCGGCCGGCGAGGAGGTATTCGGTGTGGACCAGGTGGGTCATCGGCTTGAGGAACGGCCCGAGCACCTGCCCACCCTCGTGGCAGATGTCGCAGATCATCTTGAGCTCTTCGTCGACGACCATGAAGAGCTCGTAGATCTCCTTCTCGTCGGCGAGGAACTCCAGGAGTTGGGTCTTGGTGACCTCGGCCGGCTGGCGCTGCTTGGGCAGGTGGAAAGTGCCCGAGATCGGGTTCATCCGCACGTCACCGCCGTGCACGCTGACGTGGCGCTCGGGGCTGGCGCCGACGAGGTGGCGGTCGCCGGTGAAGAAGGCGTAGGTCCAGTACGCGCCGCGTTCCCGCTCGAGCAGGCGGCGAAGGATGGTGAGCGCGCGGTCGTGGTCCCAGTCGCGGGCGCGTGCGCGATAGTTGCGGGCGATGACGAGGTTGGCACCCTCGCCCTTGCCGATCTCCTCGTCGATCACCCGCCGCACGACATGGGTGTAGTCCTCGTCGGAGACGTCGAAGCTGCCCGGGTCGTCGAATTCGACGGGGACGTCGGGCAGGGAGGCGAGCAGGTCGTCGTAGGCGATGTGTTCCTCGGAGTCGATCTCGACCACGACCAGCGGGGTGCCGTCGTCGATCGCGTCGAAACCGCGCTCGCGGACCTGACGGAACGGCACGGCCAGCAGCCGGTCGAACTGACGGCCGGGCGCGGGCGGACCGGTCTCCAGCGGGACGTCGAGGAGGCTCTCCACGACGGTACGCCGACCGGCCACGATCGTGACCGTCCCGCTGTCCCGCTGCCTGATCACCGCCCATGCCTCGTGACCGCGCATCTCCTCGAGGGCGGCGAGCGCGCGGGTCGGGACGGTGAGGTTCTCGGGCATGGGCGCAGCCTAACGATCCGCACCGGCGCGGGTCGGCTCGTCCCACAAATCAACCCGAGTCGGCGCGAACTTGCACAAAACAGCGCCGAGTCGGCACGAACTTACGCATGTGCTGTCAGTTCGCGCCGACTCGGCGCATTCAGATGTCAGTCCGTGCCGAGTCGGCTACAGAGTCCGGAGGATGTCCTCGACCCGCTCCTTCGCGTCCCCGCAGAGCATCTGGGAGTTCTCGCGGAAGAACAGCGGGTTCTGCACGCCGGCGTAACCCGAGGCCATCGACCGCTTGAAGATGATCACGTTCTCGGCCTCCCACACGGTCAGCACCGGCATCCCGGCGATGGGGCTGGAGGGGTCCTCGGCTGCGGCCGGGTTGACCGTGTCGTTGGCACCGATGACCAGCACGACGGTGGTCTCGTCGAAGTCGTCGTTGATCTCATCGAGCTCGAGGACGATGTCGTAGGGGACCTTCGCCTCGGCCAGCAGCACGTTCATGTGGCCCGGCAGGCGACCGGCGACCGGGTGGATGCCGAAGCGGACCTCGACGCCCTTGTCCCGCAGCTTCTGGGTCAGCTGCGCGACGCCGTACTGCGCCTGGGCCACCGCCATGCCGTAGCCGGGGGTGATGATGACCGACTTGGCGTCCCCGAGGAGCTCCGCCACAGCCTCGGCGTTGGTCTCGCGGTGCTCGCCGTAGTCGGTGTCCTCGGAGGGACCGGCCTCGATCCCGAACCCACCGGCGATCACGGAGATGAACGAGCGGTTCATCGCGTTGCACATGATGTAGGACAGGTAGGCACCCGAGGAGCCGACCAGCGCACCGACGATGATCAGCAGGTTGTTGTCGAGCAGGAACCCCGACGCGGCCGCGGCCCACCCGGAGTAGGAGTTGAGCATCGAGACGACCACGGGCATGTCGCCGCCGCCGATGGAGGCGACCAAGTGCCAGCCCAGGGCCAGCGCCAGGAGGGTGACCACGACCAGCAGCCACAGCTGCGGATCGATCACGAACCACACGGTCAGGGCGATGAAGAGCACCAGCGCACCGAGGTTGATGAAATTCTTGCCCGGCAGCACCAGAGGTGCCGACTTCATCTTCGCCGACAGCTTCAGGTTGGCCACGATCGATCCGGTGAAGGTGACCGCACCGATGAAGACACCGATGAAGACCTCGGCGGAGTGGATACCCAGCATGTCCAGGCGCTCCAGGTGCAGAGCCGCCAACCCGCCGGAATCCGCCTCGACGTGGAGGTAGCCGTTCCAGCCGACCAGCACCGCGGCCAGACCGACGAAGGAGTGCAGCAACGCGATCAGCTCGGGCATGCCGGTCATCTCGACCGTGCGTGCCAACTGCAGACCGATCACGGCACCGATCACCATGGCGACGATCAACAACACCAGCCCGAGAGTCTCGATGTCGGTGTCGATGGCCAGCACGATGGTGGCCACCAGGGCCACCGCCATCCCGACGATGCCGTAGTAGTTGCCGGCCTTGGCCGACTCGTGCCTGGAGAGCCCAGCCAGGGCGAGGACAAAGAGCAGCGCGGCAACGATGTACGCCGCGGCGGCTACGGAAACGATAGTCATATCAGTCAGTCCTCTTTCATGACCGGGAGAACATGGCGAGCATGCGGCGAGTCACCGCGAAGCCACCGAAGATGTTGATGGAGGCCAGCAGGATCGCCACGAACGAGACCGCCGTGATCACCCCGTCACCCTGACCGATCTGGAGCAGGGCACCGACCACGATGATCCCCGAGATCGCATTCGTCACCGACATCAGCGGCGTGTGCAGCGCATGGTGCACATTGCCAATCACGTAGTAGCCGATCACGATCGCCAGCGCAAAGACCGTCAGGTTCAACTGCAACTGCGGCGGGGAAGCCGCCACCAGCAGCAGCAGCAGCGCCGCACAGACACCCACGATGGAGAACTTGCGCGCCGGGCTGGCCGGCTTCTTCTCCTCCTTCACCGCAGCAGGCGCGGCCTCAGCGGCCGGCGCAGGCGCGGCAGAGACCTCCACCGGCGGTGCCGGCCAGGTCGACTCACCGTTGCGTACGACGGTGATCGAGCGCTGAACCACATCATCGAAGTCCAGGACCAGCTGGCCGTCCTTCTCCGGAGTCATCAGCTTGAGCAGGTTCACCAGGTTCGTGCCGTAAAGCTGCGAGGCCTGCGTCGGCAGCCGGCCGGCCAAGTCGGTGTAGCCGATGATCGTCACACCGTTCGCAGTGGTGATCGCCTCACCGGGCACCGAACCCTCGACATTGCCGCCGGACCCGGCAGCCATGTCCACGATCACACTGCCCGACTTCATGCTGGCCACCATCTCGGCGGTGAGCAGCCGCGGCGCGGGACGTCCCGGGATCAACGCAGTGGTGATCACGATGTCGACATCGGGAACTGTCTGCGTGTACAGGGCAGCGGCACGGGCGTTGTAGTCATCACCCATCTCCTTGGCGTAGCCAGTGGCCGAGACCTCCGCCGAGGGGTCCTCGACCGCGAGATACTCCCCACCCAGCGACTTCACCTGATCGGCAACCTCCGGGCGCGGATCCGTGGCCTTGACCACCGCCCCCAAAGACCCAGCGGCACCGATCGCGGACAGTCCGGCCACACCGGCACCCGCAACCAGCACAGTCGCCGGAGGAACCTTCCCCGCCGCAGTGACCTGACCAGTGAAGAATCGACCGAACACATGAGCCGCCTCGACCACAGCACGGTAGCCAGCAATGTTCGCCATCGAGCTGAGCACATCGAGGGACTGGGCGCGCGAGATGCGCGGCACCGCATCCATCGACAACGCCGTAATCGGACGCGAGGTCAGATCCGCAACGACCTCCTCGTCCAGACGAGCATTCAAGATCCCGATCAGCGTGGCGTTCTCACGCAACTGGTCCAACTGCTCACTCGCAGGAGCATTGACGCCCAGCACGATGTCGGCACCCAACGCATCGCCAACGCTCGCGCCAGCCTCGACATACGCATCGTCAGCGAAGCTGGACGCCACACCAGCACCCGACTCCACGATGACCTCGTATCCGAGTTTGAGCAGTTGACCTACCGTGGCAGGGGTCGCGGCGACCCGTGTCTCTCCAGGGAGGGACTCCCTGATCACGCCGATGAGCATGTAATCACTCCGATTCGAAGATGGTGACGGGTCAATCTAGAACCCATGTGTCCACGATTCGGGCGTTCATCCCACTATGCGGATCGTGAGCCGCGCCTCATACTGACAGATCCCCACCCACCTCCCGGGGAGTGCCCCCGGCTGTGCTTACGTCGATCTGGTGTCGGCCCGGCCTCCACGCAGGCCGGTGTGACGCCCCGAGGACAGGTGCAGCGCCGGGCACTCTCACGCCTGCGGAGGAGCGACCTCCGAGCCGCGGAGCACCTCGTCGACCCAGGCCGGAACCAGCTCACCGGCCGGGCCGTGACGTGCGTCATCGAAGAAGGCGGTGCCCTCGCTCGGCACCAGGTTGAGCTCGAGGGTGCGTGCACCGCAGGTCTGGGCCATCTGCACGAATCCCGCCGCTGGGTAGACAGCTCCGGAGGTGCCGATGGAGACGAACAGGTCCGCGCGCATCAGGGCGTGCTGGATCCGGTCCATCTGGTAGGGGATCTCGCCGAACCAGACGACGTCGGGCCTGAGGTCGGCCGAGCCGCACTTGGGGCAGGGCGGGAAGTCGCTGAGCTCGCTGTCCCAGTGGGAGCGCTGGCGGCAGCCGCGGCAGAGGGCCGAGAGGAGCTCTCCGTGCATGTGTACGACGTCCCGGGCGCCGCCGCGCTCGTGCAGGTCGTCGATGTTCTGGGTGATCAGGGTGAGGCTGTCGCCGATGGCGTGCTGGAGCCTGCCGAGCGCGACGTGGGCAGGGTTCGGCTCGACGTCCACCAGGTGCGCGCGCCGCTCGTCGTAGAAGCGGTGCACCGCAGTCGGCTTCAGGTCGTAGGCCTCGGGTGTGGCGACGTCCTCGACCCGGTGTCCCTCCCAGAGACCGTCCGAGTCGCGGAAGGTGGGCACCCCGCTCTCCGCGGAGACACCGGCACCGGTCAGCACAACGATTCGCACGATGACCAGAGTAGTCGCGGGAACCACCAGGACGACCAATTGGTCGTCGGCCGCTGCCGCCTCGCGATCCGGGTCTTCAGGAAGGGATGACCTCCAGGAGGGACAGCGCCAGCTCACGGACCCCTGGATAGTGCACCTTGCTGGTCGCCGTGCGGGGCACCTGATCGACCACGAGGATCTGTTTGGGCACCTTGTAGTTGGCGAGTCTCGTCCGGCAATGGTCGCGGAGCTCCTCGGAGCTCACCGACGCGTCAGGACGAGTCTGGACGATGGCGGTGACCTGCTGGCCCCACCGCTCGTGGGGGGTCCCCACGACGCCGGCGTCGAGCACCTTGTCGTGAGCGAGGAGCACCCCTTCGATCTCTTCGGGGTGGATCTTCTCGCCTCCGGAGTTGATCGTCTGAGAACCACGGCCCAGCAGCGTGATTGATCCGTCCTCCTCGACACGCGCGGAGTCACCGGTCAGCACCCAGCGCCTGTCATCGACCTCCACGAAGGCCTTCGACGTCTGCCCCGGGTCGTTGAGGTAGCCCACTGGAATCGGGCCGCTACGGGCGAGGACGCCCACTTCGCCCACGCTGCAGGGACGCAGCCCATGATCGAAGACCTGCACTTCGGGCCCCACCTCGAAACGCGGTGCTGACCGGCCCACACCATCGTCGAAGGTGGTGCTGCTCGTGCCCGACTCCGAGGAGCCGTAGTTG
>JAKDNC010000808.1 GCA_030452025.1 Nocardioides sp.
CAGGGCGGAGCCACGCTCGGATGCGATCCGGTCAAGAAGGGGCGGTAGTTCGGTACGTGACAGCTTCGACTCCTCGCGCGAGTCGATATCCGGGAACGGGGTGTCGTCGACCGTGACGTCGAGCAGGCCATTCTTGTTTACGTCGACGCGGACCAGCGGGAGGACGACGGGGACTCGTGGCCGGTTGGTGGATCGCCGGTACGCGGTCGCGGGATTGAGCAGGCTCATAGTCCAACCACCCGCTGGGTCTGTTCGACGGCAGGACGCGACTCGGGTGCATCCGTGCCGCGGGCCGGAGCCTGACGGGCGGGCGCTTGACGCTGCGTGCTGTCACGGACGAGTCCGGGCGGGTCGCCGTCGCGGACTTGGGTGGTGTCGAGTTGGTCGAGCACGCGCAGTGACGTCGTGCGGACCCGTTCGGCAGTTGCTTGCACGACTCCGACGGGATCGGCGCCGGGGACACTGCTTGCCCAACTCGACACGTACGGAACGGTGTAGGCGGTGGTGTCGAGTCCGTGAGCGGCGCCGATCATGAGCGCCACGGACTCGGCCTCGACCTCAGCGATGCCACGGTGCAGGGCAGCATCGACGGCCGCACGGTCGCCAGCGCCACGAGCGTCGGGGGAGTGGAGCATGACGTGCCCGAGTTCGTGGGACAGGGTCTTGACCTTTGCAGCGTCATCCATGTCGACACGCACTGACACCTGCCGGGTAGAGAAGTCGGTGATCCCGTTTGCGCCCCCGATCGCCGCAGCATCGGGAACCTGTTGAAGGGTGAACCCGAGGGCTTCGATTTGGGCCGCCAGTCCCTCCCATAACCCCACGGGCGCGTGACCTGACAACAGCGTGGGCATCGGCTGCGTGGGCAGCGGATCGCCTTCAGTCTGGGACACGTCCCACAAGTACCCCGGCCGCAACCCGACCATCTTCGTTCGCGCGACCTCACCCGGCTGGGGGCGTTCGCCGCGGCCGAGCCGGCGCCATGAGTCGCTGTTGTTCGGGGTGCGGGAAGCGAACCGAGCGGTGACGGGGGCGAGGATCCCGTACCCGGATTGCCCCTTCATGACCTGGCGCCCAAGTGTCTGCCACTGCTTGAATCCCGCCACGTAGGTCGGCGTTGGCGCCGGAACGCGCCCGAGTTGGAAGGCCTCGTTGTGCTGGATGTAGATCAGCATCGTGTTGTTGAAGGACCTGGAGCGGAACCGTGCCGAGAACTCCAACGCTCGGCGCCAGTCCTCACCGCTGACCAACGCGCCCACCGATTCGGTCAGCTTCGTGTGGAGCGCATCGAGCTTCGCCTCCCGTGCCTGTTGGGAGTCGCGTGTCTGATGCCGCATGCCGGCTCACCTCCCTGACGTGTCATCAGTCAGGTGTGCTCCCGTTGCCCCACGGCCGAAACCGCTATCTACTTTGGTTTCGTTCGATTCAGCCGAGCGGTCCCAGATACCTCACGCCGGAGCGTAGTTGCGGTTGACGTAGGCCTTGAGTGAAAGACCAGGCACGACGGCTCATCGCCGTCGCCCCCGCCCTTGATGAACACCCTTGCGTAACCCTCATGCGCAGCAGGACAGTTGCGAGGGGTCGGTGGTGAAGGCCTTGGCGGCGATCCTGATGCCTTCGGCCATGGTCAGATAGGGGGCCCATGTGTCGGCGACCTCGGCGATGGTCTTGCCCAGGAGGTGGACGCCGGCGAACTGGCCGCCGCCGGCGTCCTGGGCAACGGCGGTCAGGCCGAGGATCTCGCTTGTGTCGGCGT
>JAKDNC010000809.1 GCA_030452025.1 Nocardioides sp.
ACGATGAAGGCGGTCAGGAAGGGCGCCCACGCCGCCCCCCCGACCTGGCCGGCGACGTCGCCGGTCAGGGCGTAGACACCAGTGCCGAGGATGTCTCCGACGATGAAGAGCAGCAGAAGCTTCGGCCCGATCGCGCGGTTCAGCTCCGGTTGGCCCCCGGCCGCAGCCGACTCCACCTCGTTGTTGCTGGTGCTCATGGCGATGCCCTTCCGGATGTCACTGCACTTGGCCCGGCCCACTCTTTACCGCTCGAGCCACTTTGGCAACAACCGACTCCGCGCGGTGTCATCCGAAGAACACCTCCGCCGCGGCGTACTCCTCGGGGCCGACGAGTTTGAGCTCGCCGGTTGCCTCGGCCAGCGGGATCCGCGCGATCCGGGCGCCGTGCAACGCCATCATGGTTCCGAAGTCGCCTGACGCAACGGCATCTGCAGCCTCGAGTCCGAGGCGGGTGGCCAGCCAGCGGTCGAAGGCCGAGGGCGTACCCCCACGCTGGACATGGCCGAGCACCACCGACCTGGCCTCCTTCCCGGTGCGGGACTCGATCTCGTGCGCCAGCCGGTCTCCGATGCCACCGAGCCGGACATGGCCGAAGTCGTCGAGGGCGCGGTCCTGGGTGGTCATGTCACCGGTGGCAGGGGTTGCTCCCTCGGAGACCACGATGATCGGGGCGTACTCACTCTCGAATCGGCGCTCAACCAGCCGGCAGACCTCCTCGATGTGGAACGGCTGCTCGGGAATCAGCACAATGCTCGCTCCGCCGGCGATGCCGGCGTGCAACGCGATCCAGCCGGCGTGGCGGCCCATCACCTCGACCACCAGCACCCGGTGGTGGGACTCGGCCGTGGTGTGCAGCCGGTCGATCGCCTCGGTGGCGATGTTGACCGCGGTGTCGAAGCCGAAGGTGAAGTCGGTCCCCGAGAGGTCGTTGTCGATCGTCTTCGGGACCCCGACCACGTCGACGCCGAGCTCGGCGAGGCGGGTGGCCACGCCGAGGGTGTCCTCCCCGCCGATCGCGACGAGCGCCTCGACCCCGTCACCGGCGAGGTTCTCCCGGATCTTCTCGACCCCGCCTTCGATGGCGAACGGATTGGTGCGTGACGACCCGAGGATGGTCCCGCCACGCGGCAGGATGCCGCGGCAGTCCTCGACTCCGAGCGTCATGGACTGGCCCTCGAGCAGTCCACGCCAGCCGTCGCGGTAGCCGATGAAGTCGAACCCGTGCTCGGTGACCCCCTTGCGCACGATGGCCCGGATGACCGCGTTGAGTCCCGGGCAGTCCCCGCCACCAGTGAGTACGCCGACCCGCATCCGCCGCTCCTTCGTCCACGCCTGCCCCAGCGTGCCACCGAAGCGGTCGCGGGGCCAGTGGCGGGCTCCTGCACCCCTCGATCTCGGGTGGAGCCCTCGGGCGCCGACTACGGTGACACGATGAGTGGAGACAGCATCCGGCTGCACATCGGCCACGAAGAGATCGTGCTGAGACGGCGCTACGAGCTGATCAGCATCGCCAACGACATTTCGATCGCGTTGTGCTTCATCGTCGGCAGCATCCTGTTCTTCCGCGAGTCCACCACGACTGCTGGCACCTGGCTGTTCCTGATCGGCAGCATAGAGCTGCTCGTCCGACCGCTGATCCGTCTGGTCCGGCGGGTGCACATCGGGCGAGTCGGCGCGGCCGGCGCCGAGACAGCACGAGACTTCTGACCTTCAATCATGCTTCACGACGGAGAAGCAGTGAACAACCCCCGTCGT
>JAKDNC010000810.1 GCA_030452025.1 Nocardioides sp.
GGCCTGACCACCCCTTCTCTTCATTCTCTCGAGGAGCACCTCATGGACCAGCTCGGTTTCATCGCACTGCTGATCTTCGCGATCGTCCTGTCCTTCGCGTTCAGCTATCAGCAGCACCGCGCGTACGTCGGCGCGATCCGCGAGCTCGCGGATACCCACGACCGCAATGGCATCGTGGTCGTCTCCGGCCGCGGCAAGGGCTTCCTGCGCGGCTGCGTGGTAATCCTCGCCGTCGATGCCACCACCCGTCGCATCCTCGAGGCCCGCACCATGCAGGGCTCGACGGTGCTTGCCCGGTTCCGCCGCACCCGCTTCCTCGAGGGCAATCTCAAGGGCGCGCTCGAGAAGGCCACCAGCAAGCACATGGTCACGGCACTGGAGCAGGCCACCGCACAGTTCCGCGAGACCGCCAAGCCCACCCGCTCCCTCCGTGCGCGCAGCCCTCGCACGGCCACTCCGGAAGGATCCCCGGCATGAGCTACACACAGCGTCTGATCGAGCGTGAGGCCGCGCTCGGCCGCCCCGTGCGGGTCGGCATCGTCGGTGCCGGGCAGATGGGCTCGGGCCTGGTTTCTCAGGTCCACCGCGCCCGCGGGATGGTGGTCGCGGCCGTCGCTGACGTCGCGATCGACCGCGCCGAGGCGGCCCTCGCCGGGGCCGGCCGCAACGACGTCGAACGGGCCACCAGCATCGAGCACGCCGCTGCGGTCATCGACTCCGGGCGCGCCGCTGTGCTGGACGACGGGCTGCGCCTGGCCGAGCTGCCGCTGGACATCGTCGTCGAGGTCTCCGGGATCCCGGATGTGGCCGCGCAGGTGGCGCTGTCCTGCATCCTCGCCGGCAAGGACGTCGCGCTGATGACCGTCGAGGCCGATGTGACCGTGGGACTGCTGCTGGCACGCACAGCGGCCTCCGGCAGCGCTGTGTACACGGTGTGCCGCGGCGACGAACCCGTCGAATGTCTCAAGCTCGTCGAGTACGCGGTGGACCTCGGGCTCGAGGTGGTCGTGGCGGGCAAGGGCAAGAACAACCCGATGCGCCCCACCGATGTCCCCGAGGATGTGGCCGAGGAGGCCGCGCGCAAGGGCATGAACCCCAAGATGCTCACTTCCTTCACCGATGGCACCAAGACCCAGATCGAGATGGCCGCGCTCGCCAACGCCACCGGCTACGCGATCGAGACCCCGGGCATGCACGGCGCGGCCGTGGACCTCGACGGGCTCGCCACGACGCTGCGCCCGGTGGCCGAGGGTGGGATCGTCACCTCCGACGGGCCGGTGGTCGAGTACGTGACCGGGGACGTCGCCCCCGGGGTGTTCGTCGTGGTGCGTTCCGACAGCGAGGTGGTCACCGAGGAGCTGCATTACCTGCGCCTGCCGGGGGAGGGGAACCACTTCCAGCTCTACCGTCCCTTCCACCTCGCCTCGATCGAGGCACCGCTGTCGATCGGCGAAGCGGTGCTGGACCGTCGGCCGTCGTTCGCCGCCACCGCGTGGACCGCCGACGTCATCGCCACCGCCAAGTCCGACCTCTCCGATGGCACCGTCCTCGAGGGGATCGGCGGGCACCACCTGCACGGCACCGCCTATGACGCCGCGCAGACCCGCGAGGAGCATCTGCTGCCGATCGCCCTCGCCGCCACCTCGACCCTGGTCCGGGACGTCCCGGCCGGGCAGGCCCTGACCTACGACGACGTCCTCCTCGACGAGTCGCGACCGCTGGTCGCGATGCGCCGGATGCAGGACGCCATGAT
>JAKDNC010000091.1 GCA_030452025.1 Nocardioides sp.
CAGTCCGCTCGAACGAATCCGACGCCGCGAACACCTCAGCGGTCACCGACACCGACTGCGCACTCACAGCGGAGGAGCCGAGGCTATCGGTCACGGTCAGGGTGATCTCATAGTCTCCGCCGGCGGCGTAGGAGTGCGAGGCAGCCTCCCCTTGGGAGTCGGTCGTGCCGTCACCCCAGTTCCAGGAGTATGTGAGCGTCGCACCATCGGAGGCGGCCGAGTCCCCGGCGTCCACGTTCGCGTTCAAGCCGGAGACCGATGCGGAGAACTGCGCTGTCGGATCGGCGTGTGTGACCGTGACCTGCTCCGTCGTCTGCGCTGTTCCGCCTTGGTCGTCTGTGACCGTCAGGGTCACCGTGTAGAAGCCGGCCGCGCCATAGGAGTGGGACGCGACCTGTCCGGTTGAGGAATCACCGTCTCCCCAGTCCCAGTCGTAGGAGACGATCTGCCCATCAGGGTCCGTGGATCCCGCACCGTCTGCCGTCACGGTGAGGCCCGCGACGCTGGTCCCCATCTCTGCGTTCGGCGCAATATTCGGCCCGGTCACGGTCACCGTCTGGTCGCTTGTCGCGGTGAGCCCGTTGCTGTCGACCACGGTGAGGGTGACGGTGAAGGTGCCGGTCTCGGCGTAGGTGTGCGCCGTCGTCTCCCCGGTCGCCTCAGGGCTGCCGTCGCCGAAGTCCCATCGGTACTGCTCGAGTGTGGCCCCGCCGTTCGCGGAGGAGGCGGAGGCGTCGACCGTGACATCGAGGTCCTCGGTGGTCGCGGTGAACGACGACGTCGGGGCCCCGAAGCCCTTGCCGATGCCGTAGTGCGTCGCCACCTGGCTCGGATCGAGGGCCCGCCCATACACGGCGACCTCATCGATCGCGCCGTCGAAGTAGTTCGAGCCTGGGCCGTTCGGCCATCCGTTGAGGTTGTCGCCACCGACCCGCCAATACCCCGTATAGCTCTGCGCAGTCGTCACCGCGCTATTCGTCGCCACTACAGCACCGTCGACATAGAGCGCTGTACCGTCAGTGCTCTGTGAGGCGACGACGTGATGCCATTCGCCGTCGTTGTAGCCCGCAGCGCTCTGGATGGTCTGGGCCGAGCCCGGGTAGACACCGAAGACGAGCTGCCCGGAATTCGACATGTACACGTGACGGTCGTAGCTGGTGGAGTTCCCGGACGGCGAGTTGCCGTACCCGATCAGCTTCCCGCCCTGCGAGCTTGTGGTGCGGAACCAGAGCTCAGTGGAGAACTCCGCAGATGCTGCCATGGTCGAGCTGCTCACGACGCGCCCGGAATTCGATCCGTCGAAGTCCGAATACCCGGTCGACGAGTTCTCGATGCCGGGCGCACCCGGGGTGACACCGCTGCCGGCGACAGGCGGGTTGCCCCCTGCCCAGTCCTGCATCGTGTCGCCGAGAGGGTAGTAGAGCTGGGGTCCGTCGTCCAGGACCGCGGACACGTAGTCGGAGGCTACTCCTGTAGCCACGGTCGTCGTCACCGGTTGACTCGTCACGGAGTTCCCGTCGCCATCGCGGACCACGACGGTGTACGACACCGACGATCCCGGGGTCGCCGTCGTGTCCTCGAGAACGATGCTCGGCTGCTCCCACCAGGTCGAGGGCACGGTCACCGTGTCGACGGGTGCACCCGCACCGGCACGTCGCAGTTCGTAGGTGAGGTCCAGGTCGTCACGGTCCCAGTTGCCCGGCACCGAGACGCGGACGCGGCCGGGGTTGAGAGAGTTCGCCGCCGGATGCCAGTCCGAGCCGGAGTTGCGTGGCCCGTCCTTCGCCCCCTGCGGCGGGTTGGTCGAGAACCTGACGATCCCCTCGAAGCGCTGATTGTTCACTCCGGGGAACTCGCCGGCGACCGAGATGATGTCCCCGACTCCGGTGATCGAGAGCCCTGCCTGGCCCAGCCCGGAGGTCGTGCCGGTGTAGAAGTCGGGATACCACGCGTATGCGGACGGCCCGGGCGTCCCCTCCCAATTCTGGTACGTCCTCCCTGCATGAGGATTACGGCCGAGAAGTCCCCGGGCATCAGTCGTATACGCCTCGACGTATCGGTAGGTCCGGGGGCTCTGCTCAGGATGGAGTCCCATGGTCGAACAGGCGTGGGTGTGGCTCGTCGTGTAGACCGTCGTTCCGGTGGAGTAGACACCGTAGTGATCCCCGAGGCAGTCGGAGATCCAGCGCACCTCACCGGTGTCGGCTTCCGCCGCGAAGGTGCCCTCGAGATTTCCTGTGGCGAGGTTGGCGAAGACCCACCCGGTCCCATAGACGGCGTCGTCGTCCGTGGCGAGCGCGAAGATGCCCGCCTTTCCGCGGGTGCTTCCGGTCCCCTTTCCGTTCTTGACGGTCTGAGGAAGAGCCCACGCCGCATCGACCGCACCCGTCAGGTCATCGATGGCGGCGGCCCCACGCATAGTGGTGTTGCCGTTCACCTCGGAGAAGCGTCCGCCGAGGATGATCTTCTCGCCGCCCGGATCCGCGACCATGGCGTCGACCTGCCGGTCCGTCTGGGGTGCCCACGGCATGAGTGCACCGTTACCCGCGGAGAACGCAGCGGCGTTCTGCCGAGAGGTCCCGTTCGCCTGTGTGAAGAGACCTCCGGCGTAGACCATGGAACCGTGCGCGACGAGCGCGAAGACACCCGTGCCTCCGACGGAGGGGGTGAAGCCGGAGACCAGCTGTCCGGTTGCCGCGTCCAGGGCGGCGATGCTGTAGCGGGTCTGCCCATTGACCGAGTTGAACGATCCGCCGATGTAGATCCGGCTGCCGTCCGGTGACGCGGCAACGGCCTTGATGACCCCGTTGACCTGCGGTGCAAAGGGAAGCAGGTCGCCGGTGGTGATGTCGTAGGCCAGGATGTTCGAACGCGGGGTGAGCTGAGTACCGGGAGCCGCCAACGGCGCCCTCGCGTTGTCGAAGTCCCCCACCGCATACACGGTGGTGCCGATCGTCGCCTGCGCCCACACGTATCCGTTGTCGATCTGGACCGTCGGCAGCGGATCCGCGGTGACGACGTCATCGTTGCGCTGCAGGAGCGGCGGCGGTGAGGGCTCCGCCGCATCCGCCGTGGCGCCGAAGGACAGGGAGAGCACCGCCGCCATCCCTCCGACGAGCAGCGCCATCGACACCAGGAGCCCGAAGACCTGCCGCAATGCCAATGCGTCACGTCGAGGTGAAGTCGTCATCATCAGTTCCTGTCAGCGGTTCTTGAAGGGCAAGCCTGGTAGCTGGTCACGGAGTCGTGCCGGTGAACGTCGCCACCGGTTCGCCCGCTGAATAGTTCACGCGCACCGTCACGGGGCGCTCGTCGGCCGGATCCATCATGAATACGTACGTGCCGCCTGCGGTGCCTCCCGCCGGCACGTCACCGAGCAGCGGATCATTCGGGGAGGCCCAGGTGGGCACGCCGACCTCGCCGCCTTCCGCAGTGAGCGCGACGACGGCTGATCCCACCGGCTGCGGCACGTCCGATTCGTTCGCGATCTGCACCTCGACGATGACTGCGGGCCCCGTGTATTCGCCGGGGGTCTCGGCGGTGAGAGTGGTCGTGGTGACCGAGGTGATCGAGACGACGACCTCGGTCGGCAGAGCGACGCCATCGCCGATCCGCCCCTCCACCTCCGGTAGCACCGGCGCTGCGGTCGGCCCTTCGGCGGTCGGGTCCTCGGGCTCCCGCCAGTCGTCCGTGGCATTGAGGTCGGAGTCCGCATCCGGGTCGGTCTCACCGTCTTCCCCGCTACCGGCACCGTCTCCGGCGTCCTCTCCTTCGGGCATACCCTCGTCCTCGGGATTCCCGGGCGCCGTACCGTCATCAGTGGTCGGCTCATCACCCTCCGGAGCCGAGGGGGCTGCGGTGCCCGGCGCCGGAGGCGGCTCCTCGGTGGAGACGGTCGGGGCTCCCTGCTCAGGCGGCTCGGGTGCGCATCCTGCGAGCGCGAGGCAGAGCAGCAACCCGGCTGCCGCGGCGAGGCCGGAAACCACCGAGCGTATTCGCGAGCCCGCACTGCGCACTTCGGACGAGCAGGTCATCCCGTACTCCTGACTCCCGCGACTTCACACCGCGTCATTGCGGCGGAGCCGCGAGGCTGCGTCTCCCCACCATCGTAAACTCACCACATACTACGCGCAACCGGCAAATCGGACATCCGAAGTCTCGCTCCTCGGATCCCGCGTCACGCGAGATGGCCGCCGAGCTGCCGCACGATGGCCGCCGTGGCCTCCGAGACCTCCTCCAGGGCGGCGCGATGGGCCCACCGGTTCCGCCCATGGCCGTCCACGATGTCCGGCCCATCCGCGCGCCGGGCGGGCCCCCAGCGCGGACGTCTGCCCTGGATCGTCCCGCGAACCACGCGTGCCCGATCCAGATGCGTGGCATACCGCGCGACCTCACCGAGGTGTCCGGTCTGCGCAGCCGCATCGAATCCCTCCCCCAGGTGCGCCGCCTCGCGAAGGGTGTAGGTGCGTCCCCGCACCTCGGGTGCGGCGAGGACCACGTCCGCTCGGACATCGCGGGAGGAGACCAGGATCAGTGCGGCCGCTTCCAGCAGATCGGGATCGATGCGTCGTGAGCGATGTGCACCCGCCTCCGCCACCCAGTCCCCGCCGTCGCGCCACGTCGCCACCCGGAAGCAGATCTCGCGGCCGCTCCGCGCCAGCGTGCCAGCGCTGGCCACCTGGACATCGGGATGCTCTGCGAGCCCGCGCCGCAGGAGCAGCTCCGCCAGCGGCGATCGACAGACGTTCGCGGCGCAGACCATCAGGAGCAGCTCAGGACTCATCTCTCCGCCTCGAGCACACCCGGCCGCCGGGGCCGCACCGTAGCCGCGCGCTTCAGGGGGTCGGTGCCGTGAACTCCCGCAGTGAGCATTCGCCCGCACTGATGGCCGGCACGGTCGCGGCTGATGGGGGCTCCACGGGCGCAACCCTTCTTCCCGCGGGCGGGCTGGTGGTACGACAGAGCGATCACAATGCCTCCCCGGCATGGAACAGCAGGGCGGGGCGGCCTGCCGTGGGGTACAGCTCTCCCCATCCTGCCATGTCGGGCATCTAGTGTAAAACGGACAAATGATTCATAATCGGAGGCCTGAGGGATAACTGTGTCGTCGTTGCCGTCGACACCGGAGCTGAGGAGCAACGTGGCCGCACAGCGCACCACCGGTTACGCGGTGATCATCGTGAACTACGGAGATCCCGCATTGGTCGCGGGGAACATCGGTCCCGATGTCGATGAGGATGACCGTGCCCTCGTCGTGCTGGTCGACAACTTCCACAGCCAGAAATCCCGTGCCAGCGCGGCGGCCCTGTGCATAGAGCGCGGCTGGCTCTTCATCGCCGCAGCGAACGATGGTTTCGGAGCAGGCGTCAATCTCGGGGTCGCCGCGGCCCGCCGGTGGGGGTACCACGCATTCATCACGTTGAACCCCGATGCGGTCGCCCCGATGGCTGTGCTGCGCGAGCTCGCCCGACACGTCACCGCCGACCCGCTGGCCCTCGTCTCGCCCTTCATGGACACCGGAGACGGAGCGCCGCACTTCCGAGGTACGAGGATGCACCGCCGCACAGGCCAGATGCGCTCCGGCTGGTCAGAACTCGACGAGGACCCCGAGTGGGCCAACTGGCTCAGCGGAGCCTGCTTGGCTTTCAGTGCCCGAGCTTTCGACCTGCTGGGAGGCTTCGATGAGGACTACTTCCTCTACTGGGAGGACGTCGACATCTCCCGGCGCGCTGCGGAGCAGGGGATGCGCCTAGAGATCCGTCCCGATCTGCTCATCGTGCATGACGAGGGCGGCACCCAGGAGGCCGGGAGCTCCCGGACCAAGTCACCGACCTACTACTTCTACAACATTCGCAACCGGATGCTGTTCGGGCGCCGCCATCTGCGTGGCAGGCAGTGGGCGGGCTGGGTGGCGGCGTCTCCGCGCCAGTCCGCCAGGATCTGGATGCGAGGAGGTCGGAAGCAGGCTCTCACCGAGCCGAAGGGGCTCCTCGCCGCGGCCCGTGGACTGCTCGCAGGGGCTGGCCAGCTGCTCCGCCGCCCACCGTCCACCTCCCCCCGAGGGACAGAGTTGAAGCGTGGGATCCGAGCCCCGGGTCCCGAGGCGGCTGGGCCCCTCCGGATCACGGTGGCCATCCCGTCGTATCGGCGCCCGGAACGACTGGCCGCTCTGCTCGCAGCTCTGCCAGAACGAATCGCGGAGACCCCGGACGTCGTCGTCGATGTGCTCGTCATCGACAATGACCCCGCCGGCTCCGCTCTTGACGCCGTCACGAGCTCGCCGCTGGAGCCGCGATACGTCCACGAGACCACGCCGGGCATCTCCGCAGCGCGGAACCGGGCACTGGACGAGTGCCGCACCAGTGATCTCCTCGCCTTCCTCGATGACGACGAGATCCCCCGTGCCGGGTGGCTCTCCTCGCTGATGGACGTCTGGCGTCACCATCGCGTTGCCGCGGTGGCCGGCCGTCTCGTCTCCGTCTTCGAGGAAGGCACGGACCCCTGGATGATCGCCTCGGGGACCTTCTATCGGCGCCAGCGCCCCACCGGCACCCGGCTCCCAGCCGCCTCCACTGCGAACCTGCTCCTGGACCTGCCCCAGGTCCAGGAGCTCGGGCTCCGCTTCGAGGGGTCCCTCGGACTCAGCGGTGGCGAGGACACGATGTTCACCAAGCAGCTCGTGCAGCGGGGTGGCACCCTCCTGTGGTGCAACGAGTCGGAGGTCGAGGACACCGTCGTCGCCAGCCGCCTCACCCGGGAATGGGCGACTCAGCGTGCGTTCAGCGCCGGCAATGGTCTGGTGCACGTCAATCTCCGCCTGGCCCAGACCTCGACGCATCGTCTGGCCCTGCGGGGCCGTTACCTCCTCGGCGGGACCGCGCGGGTCACCGCCGGACTGGCACGGCATCACTACGGCCGCGCACGGCGACATCTGAGGCACGATGCCCGCGGGATGCGCACCTTCCACCGCGGGCGCGGAATGCTTGCCGGCGCTCGGGGCCACCACTACCAGGAGTACGCACGTACCTGATCGCCTCGGAAGCCGTGCGTGCTGGTGCACCCGGCGCAAGCAGCAACGCCAGAACACCTGGCGGACACGAAGCCGAACCATGCCCCTCAGAGCAGCGGCATTCAGCGCAAAGGCATCCACCGTCAAGGCCCGCGTCGGCGGGCTCCACCGGCACCTGATGCGGATCGAGAACCTCCCTCCTGCAGAGCTGCCGCCCTGCAGGACGGGCTCGCGCAGGACATCGTGGGCACAGCGATGCGTGAGTCCCCGTTCTACCGACGCACCTACGGAGAGCTGGGGATCAATTCCGACACGCTCTCCGACTCGCGGGCGTGGGCCGAGCTGCCTCTGCTCGACCGCCCCACGATCAAGGCCCACCGCGCCGAGTTCCCCACCACTCAGGCCACCGACCGCGCCGCGCGCCCTGCCCTGACCGGCGGCAGCACCGGAGAGCCTCTGCGAACGATGCATGACGCCCGGGTCCCCACGCTCGCGCTGAGCTGGCGCTGTACTCCTGGTGGGGCATAGAGCCCTACGACGATCTCGCACGCATCGGGCGCTGGAACGTCAGCAGGTCGGCGGCAGTGAAGAACGCCCTCTCTTGGTGGCCCACTCTGCAGTTCCATCTCGACGCCGCGCGAATCACGGACGAGTCGATGACCCGATTCCGCCGCGAGATGACACGGATCCGGCCGCGACTGTTCGAAGGCTATGCGGGCACCCTGGTCGAGTTCGCCGACTTCCTGGAACGACGCGGACTGCGCGTCCCGGAACCGGCGGCCGTCGCCTCCACCGCCGCTCCCCTGACAGCCCCGGTCCGCACCCGGCTCGAGGCCGTGTTCGGCACCCCGGTGTACGACGAGTACCGCGCGTCGGAGTTCGGATGGATCACCGGCGAGTGCGCCCAGCAGGACGGTCTCCACGTGTTCTCCGATGTTCATCGCGTCGAGGTCGTCGACGGGGAAGGCTTTCCCGCCGCCCCGGGCGAGCTCGGAGACCTCGTCGTCACTGATCTTCGCAATGGTGTGTACCCCCTGATCCGGTATCGCACCGGTGATCGTGGGATCCTGCGTGCGGAACCGTGTCCGTGCGGGCGTTCGCTGCCGATGATGGAGCAGCCTCAGGGGCGCACCAACGACCTGCTGCACCTCCCCGACGGCACCGCGCTGGCGCATCACATCTCCGTGATGTTCAGCGATCACCCCGAGTCCGTGCGCCTGTTCCAGGTCCACCAGCACGAGGACTACTCGATCACGGTGCGCGTCGTCGAGGGTGAGGGACTCGATGCGCGAGCGCACATCGAGTCCGCAGTCGGAGAACTGCGGGAGAGGACCCGGAACGAGGTGCCCGTGCGCCTCGACCTGGTCGATTCGCTGCCGTACACCGGCGGGAAGACGAAGTACATCATCAGCGACGTGCCACGATCCTGACCCCGCTCCGGTCCTCCACCGAGACCCTCCGGGACCGCAGACTGCACCGGTCGGACAAGGTCACCGCCGACGGCCGCGCCGCTGCCTCGCGTAGGGCGCGGACACGATCCCGACGCAACCTCCCAGCACTCCTATACCGCTCGCGACCCGGCTCTCTCCCTGCGCCCGCCGTCGGAGGTCGCCGGTGACTCTGCCGAGGATCGCGAGGCCCGTGCACTTGACGAGCTGCCCGGACCCGATCACGATCCATCGTGCGCCATTGGCCGCCCGAGCCCGGGGTGAGACGGCGAGATTCTGCTCGACCCGCACATGGGTGGCCGCCTGGGCCCGGCGCCTGGCCAGGTTGAAAGCACGTGTGTTCCGCGCCCTGGGCACCAGATCGTCCACGACCGCCTCGGCGCAGAAGACGATCCGTCCTCCCGCTGCGGTCAGCTGCCCGGTGAACAGGGAATCCTCTCCCCCAGTCAGCCCGAAGCGCTCATCGAAGCGCAGTCCGAGCCCGCGCACCCGGGCCATATCGAGCAGCAGGTTGTTCGTCGCGGCCCGCTGCAGCACGGTTCCTGTCCGCACGCCCTCGCGGCGCTGGCCGAGGTAATATCCGCCGGCAGCCACCCACGGATCCTCCTCGCCCTCGAACACCGCGTGCACCGGGCCGCACACCGCGTCGGCGTCGTGCTCGAGGTACGTGCTCAGCATTCGCACGAGCCATCCGGCGTGGGGAGTCTCGTCGTCGTCGAGGAGGACGAGCACGTCGGCGTCATGGGCCTCGTCCAGGAGGCGGTTGCGCGCGGCACTGATCCCCGGGCGCGGTTCAGGGGAATAGCTGATCCGCGGGTCGCCCACGACTCCACGGCCTCCCGCGCGCTCTCCTCAGGATCGTTGTCGACGACGACGACCCGGTACCGGGAGGGCATTCCCGGGGTCGAGGCGGAGTCCTCGATCTGGTCGAGGATCTTCGGCAGCAGCGCAGCGAGCAGCTCAGGCCGACGGAAGGTCGCCATCCCCACCACGACATCCGTCGGTGACCGCATCATCGCCTCCTTCGCCGGCCCGGACGGACGAGAGATCCGCGGGCGGCTCCGCCCGGTGGGCTCA
>JAKDNC010000811.1 GCA_030452025.1 Nocardioides sp.
GCAGGCGCGAGCGGGCCGAACGTGACCGCAGGCTCGAAGACCTCGCGGTGCTCGTCCTGACAGCCATCGGGGAACGTGATGTCGCGGTCGCGGCGGCAGAGCAGCGCGCCGGGGCGGCGCTGCGAGAGATGACCGAAGTCGAAGGCCTGAACTTGAGCGAGGCCGTGGCATGGTGCGACGAACGGGTCAGCCTGCGCGAGGCCACCCGGCTACGGCGACTGGTCGAGAGCGGTGACCCGGCCAGTAGTGACGCACCGGCAGCGGTCACATCCGGTGATGCATCAGGGGACGCTGGTGCCGCCCAAGCGCCTCGATGAGGCTGGCCAGGCCGCTCTGGCAGCTGCCCTTGCCGATCCGCTGGTGCTCGCGAGGTATCGGGCCAAGGTCACCACGGTTCCGGGCGATGAGTGCTTGTGGTGGACCGGCGCGGTGGCCGGCCGCTCGACACGAGAGCACACCTCTGGTGGCGGGCACGGGCGATTCTGGTTCGCGCCGGGCCGTGTCGTGATCGCGCACCGGTTCGCGTTCGCGGTCATGCACGGACCCGCTGCTCTCAATGAGGCGCGGCTACTGGGACACCGCTGCGACAACCCGCTGTGTCAGCGGATCGCGCCCGGTCACGTGGTGGTGTCCAGCGCTGCTGAGAATCGGCGTGAGTGGGCGATCCGCCGCCAGTTGCCTGACAACCCGTTGGCCGACCCGCGCGGCCCGCGCCGGCGCGCACGGGAACTGCGTGACATGGCCCGCACCGACCCGGAGCTCGTCGCCGTCGAATTGGCGCGGTTGCGTCAGCTCCTCGGTGAGCAACTCACTCTGTGGTGAACCAAGCCTGCGCGCTGGCGACGGCGGGGCAATCGAACATGGTCGGGGTTGCTCGGTCGTGTGCGGTCAGCCGTCGTGTTCGTCGAGCAAGTCGATGTGGTGGGTTCGGTCCGGGTCAGTCACCTCGAACACGACGGCAATCGACTCAGGATTACGGTGAATCGCCAGTGCGCGTCTGGCGGCTGCCGTGGGTGTGTCTGCGTCGATGTCAATAAGCCAGGCGACGGAGTACGTGGTCATGGTCGGATCATCTCCATGGACTGCGCGGCGGCGCTGATGCGCGCGGCGAGTGCGTGTATCTCCTCGGGGGTGCCTTCGATTGCGACTATCTCGTCTTGGGAGAGTGTGAGTACGGGGCGATGGTGCGTCCCTTCGCCGACCCATTCATCACCGGGCGCGAACACCTCCACGCTGGTGTCGGCGGCGTTGAGCCATTCGATGTGGGCGCTCATCGCGGCACCTCGGCGGAAGCGCTGCCGGTCAACCTGCGGAACGCCTCGACGTCGGCCTCCAATGAGTGGAGGCGGCGGCGCTGGTCCTCGGCGTTGCTGGTCTGCTCCTTGACGACCTCAGACAGCCCGTCGAGGAATGCCACGATGCTCGTGACGGTGACAGGGTCGCTTCGTCCGCTGACCGGCGAGTAGTAGGGGATCGGGACCCGGGGGGAGGCTGAGAACGGTGTCCGGTTCATCGCCTGCCTGATCCTGAGTTGGTCTGCTCTGGTGATCACGGTGTGGCCGGTGATGTCGACGTCGTTCTGGTGGCGGCTGGGCATGTGTGCTCCTGTGGGTGGTGGCCGGTGGCGGGCCTGAGTCAAGTCACGGCTGCGCCACCGGGGTCAGTAGTAGTTGATTTCGTCAGGCCGGGGCCGCCGCGCGTGGCGGTTGACCCTGCCGGGCCCATCACTGAGTGGGGTGTCCCC
>JAKDNC010000092.1 GCA_030452025.1 Nocardioides sp.
CGACGGGAGCGGAGACGCGGAGGTCGACCTCGACGTCGACTCGGGGGACATGTCGATCGACACGGACGAGGGATCGCTCGACATCGGCAGTGGCGAAGTCCCCGAGTCGTTCCCTGACGGAGTGCCGCTGCCGGAGGGCGACTACTCGGTGACGTCGAGCATGGAGGCCACGGACCCGGACGGGGCAGAGGGCTACATCCAGCTGACGCTCGCCGCCGAAGGGACCGCCGATGCCCAGGCGGAGCATCTCCAGCAGGGCCTGACGGACGGTGGCTATGAGAAGACCGGCACCAACCGCATGGAGTCCAATGGTCAGCTCTCGGTCACCATCTCCGGGCGTGGTCACGGCCAGGACGTCGTCATGTCCGTGCTCGAGGACCCGGAGGGCCAGGTCGTCGTCAACTACGTCGTCACCGCGAGCGACGAGTGAGGGCTAGGCTCCACCGAGTGACCACCTGGTTCAAGACCCCCGACCATGCGCGCGAACAGCTGGACTCGACCGGCTATCTTGCCGACCCGGCCACTGCCACCACTGCCTACTTGGCTGGGGAGCTCGGCAAGCCGTTGCTCGTCGAAGGCCCCGCTGGCGTCGGCAAGACCGAGCTCGCCAAGGCGGTGGCCCGCTCGACCGGCGCCGACCTGGTCCGGTTGCAGTGCTACGAGGGGCTCGACGAGGCTCGCGCGCTGTATGAGTGGAACTACAAGAAGCAGCTGCTGGCCATCCAGATGTCCGGGACGGGGGGCCACGGAGACGCCGCCCCCGTGTGGGACGACATCTTCACCGACGAGTTCCTGCTGACCCGCCCCCTGCTGACCGCGATCCGCCGCGAGGAACCCACTGTCCTGCTCATCGACGAGGTCGACAAGACCGACGTCGAGGTCGAGGGGCTGCTCCTCGAGGTACTCTCGGACTTCCAGGTCACGATTCCCGAGCTCGGCACGATCTCCGCCGTCCGTCGGCCGTTCGTCCTGCTCACCTCCAACGCCACGCGGGAGCTCTCCGAGGCGGTCAAGCGGCGCTGTCTCTACCTCCACCTCGGCTATCCGGACGCCGAGCGTGAGCGCGACATCCTGCTCACACAGGTGCCGGACCTCGACCGGACGCTCGCTGGCCAGGTCGTCGAGACTGTGGCGCGGCTCCGTGAGCTCGAGCTGAAGAAGGCGCCGTCCATCGCGGAGTCCGTCGACTGGGCGCGCACCTTGATTGCCCTCGAGATCCGCGACCTCGACCCCGAAGCCGTCTCGCGCACACTCGGCGTCGTCCTCAAGCACTCCTCGGACCACGACCGCGCGATCCGCGAGCTCAAGCTCTTATGAGCGGTCTCGTCGATCGGCATGTCGCCTTCGTCGAAGCGCTGCGCGCCGCCGGCCTGCCGGTCTCGTTGGCCGAGGACGTGGACGCCGCACGCGCGATCACGAGGCTACCGCTCGATGACCGCGAGATTCTGCGCACGGCGTACGCCGCCACGCTGGTCAAGCGGGAGACTCACCGCTCGGCCTTCGACGCGCTCTTCGACCTCTACTTCCCGGCGCTGGTCGGGGCCGGCCGCACCGCCCGCGAGGACGAGGAGGTCGGCGACGACGCCGGACCACAAGACACCGGCCCCGCGCTGAAGGACTTCCAGCAGCGGATGGCCGAGGCGATGTCCGCAGGTGACCGGGACGCGCAGCTGGAGCTCGCCATCGAGGCCGTCGGCACCTTCGGGTTCCTGCCCGGGCGTGGGCCGCGGATGTCGTCGTTCAGCGCCTACCAGGCACTCAAGCGCACGGCGCCGGAGGAGCTGGTCGCCCAGATCGTCGAAGGCCTGATGTCGCGCGGCCTGGATGAGGACTCCGCGCGCCGCCGGGCCGCGGGAACCATCGCGGCCTTCCGGCAGATGGTCGAGGGCGATGCGCTGCGCCGGATCGCGGAGGAGAAGGGCGCTGAACACGTCGCCAAGACGACCGTGCGTCCCACCATCGACAAGCTCGACTTCTCCAGCGCCCGCGCAGCAGACCTTGAGCAGATGCGCCGGGAGATCTATCCGTTGGCGCGGCGTCTGGCCACCCGCCTCACCCAGGAACACCACTCGCGGCGCCGCGGACCGCTCGACTTCCGGCGCACCGTCCGGGCCTCGATCTCCACCGGCGGCGTCCCGCTGGTCACCCACCAGAAGCCGAAGCGGCCGCACCGCAACGAGCTCGTGGTGCTCTGTGACGTGAGCGGTTCGGTGGCGAAGTTCGCTCAGTTCACGCTGCTGCTGGTCTTCGCGCTGCGCGACCAGTTCACCAAGGTGCGTGCGTTCACCTTCGTCGACCACGTCCACGAGGTGACAGATCACTTCCGACCCGGTGCCGACGTGGCCGACGTGATGGCCGAACTCGCCGCCGCCACCAGCCAGGCGGCGTTGTGGGGCCGCACCAACTACGGCCGGGCGTTCTCCAAGTTCACCGAGTCCTACGCCGACGCGCTGGGCCCGAAGACGTCGTTGCTGGTGCTCGGCGACGCGCGCTCCAACTACAGCGACCTGCAGCTCGACGTCTTCGCCGACATGGTCGATTCCTGCCGACACACGTGGTGGCTCAACCCCGAGCACACTCGCAACTGGGGAGCGGGCGACTCAGCGGCCCCGCGCTACGCGGAGATCGCGCCGATGGTCGAATGTCGCAATCTCACCCAGCTGGGTGAGTTCGTCCACGACATCCTCTAGCCAGTTAGGTATCCCAGCTCGTGGATCCGCCGGATCGCGGCCCGGAGCTCCGGGTGCGTCGCGGCGTCCGCGGCGCGCGCCCCGGCGACGTACGACGAGGGGCCGTGGTCGCCGCCGCCATCGAAGACGACGGTGAGCCGGTTGGTCACCTTGGAGTTGATCAGCGAGCCGAGCAGGGCGACCGGGTCGCTGCGGTCCTCGAGCGCGAGCAGCGACATCGCCTCGGGGATCCGGATCGCCTGTGCCGACGGAGCGCCGGCGGTGACCACCTGGTCGATCACGAACCTGGCCGAGGACGACGCAGCCGCGATCTCGGTGGCGGTGACGCCTCCCTGGGCCTGGCCGACGAGCAGGACTCGAGCGCCGGGCTCGTCGCCGACAGCCGCATCGATCGCGGCGACGACGCCGCTGATCCTTCTGGACACGTCGCTGCCGACCAGTTGGAGCCGTTGGTCGCCGCGGGTGACCCGGTGCGGGACGTAGGCGATGAACCGGCCACCGGCCAGGCGCTGGACGAGCAGGTCACCCTCGACCTGGTTGAGCGAGGTGATCAGGTCCTCGATGGAGGTAGGGGTGGTCAGCTCGGAGCCTCCGGGTGCCTTGGCGCCCGGGGCCTCCTCGCCATCGGTGAAGCCGCCCGCGACATCGCGCAGGGCGGAGCCGAAGTCGGGCGCGAAGTCGGGCGCTGCGACGGCGCGCAGGCCGCCACGCGTGGCCGCCGAGCCCTCCTCGCCGCCGAGCACTGCGGCGGTCAGCATGGCGCGCATCTGCAGGCCCTCGACCAGGCCACCGCCCCCGCTGACGAAGTGGTCCATCAGCTCGGGGTTCTGGTCTGCGAGCTCGTTGAGATAGGCGGCGAGGCCGTCGCGGTCGAGCGCGTCGGTCTCGATCAGGCCGGCCGAGAAGATCGCGCCACCCAGCGCCACCTCGGGCGCGAGGAACCCGACGGCGCGGGCGGCGATCGAGCCCAGGGTGCGGTACGCCGCGTCCTGGAGGTCGTCGATCCAGCGGTAGGTCAGCACTGTGGCGCGGATGATCAGGGCGTCTGCGTCGAGCTCCATCGACCGTGTCATCAGGCCGTGCTTGCCGGTGGTCGCGGCGAGGATGTCGGCCTCGGCCTGGTCGAAGGTCGCCCGGGAGAGCTCGGCGGACTCGGAGACCGCCTCGTCGCTGAGGATCTCCGGCCCGAGCCTGGAGCGCTCGCGCATCTCCTCGCCGGACTGGTCGAACACGTCGGCCAGACGCATCATGCGGTCGTACTTGTCCTCGAGCTCTGTTGCCCGGTCCTGGTCAACCTTGTCCTGCTCGGTCATGCGGTCACCTCCGCGAGAACGGGGGCGAGCGCCATGGCGAGGTCGGTCGCTTCGACGCGGCGTACCTCGACCCGGTGCTCGGCACCCTCCTGGTGTGGGTGGAGGACCCGCCACCCGTCGGCCAGCAGCACCCACGAGACGACACCGACCAGCTGCGAGTCGGCCTCGTCGGCCCCGTTGATGCTGGCAACCATGGCGCGAAGTCGACCCTGGGTCTCGGTCGAGAGGGCCGAGATGAGCGAAGAGACAGTGGCGTCGTCGACCGGCTGGCCCGAGGCGTCCCGGGTGTCGCCGGTGTGGTGGGCGATGATCGTGCCGAGCAGCTCGGTGCGACCCGAGCGGATCGCCTCGGCGCCGGCATCGAGGAGCTCGTAGGGCAGGTCGACCACATCGGGGGCGTTCGACGTGCCCGGGGTGATGTCCTCGGGGAGCACGGCGACCCGGGCCAGCTCGTCGGCCCAGTGGCTGCGCCCGAACCAGGCGAGCTCGAAGACCAGCCCGTCGGTCGTGGCCAAGGTCGCGACGGCGTCGTCGCGCTGCCGGTGCCATGCGCGTGCCCGCGCACCGGCGAGGGTGACGTCGATGTCCACGGCCACGCTCGGTGTGGCCAACAGGCCGAGCGCGCCGATGATCCCACTGTCGGCAACTCCCTCGGCGATCAGGCCACGCTTGGTCAGCGAGTCTGCGGGGTCGTTCAGGGTGGCCAACGCGTCGACGTACGCCTCGTCGTCGCGGGCCAGGCGGGACTGTCCCAGGCGGGACTCGAAGGCATTGCCGCCAGCCTCGGGCTCGACGAGCTCGAAGGGCAGGGGCGCGTCCCCAGCCCGGGCGGCGAGGACGCGCAGCTCGGGAAGGGTCAGCGCGACCCGGCGGGGGAGGCCCTCGAGAATTCCCTCCGGCGTGGGGGCGGGTGTGGTCAGGTCAATGGTCGCCATGGTTCAGAGTCCCGGGAGGTTGACGGTCAGCCAGTCCTTGTGACCGGACTTGGGCGCTTCGAACTGGTCCAGGACACGGTCCTCGTCAGTGGGGTCGATGACCACACCGGGGGAGGTCTCCTGGGCCCGGATCTGGGCGATCCGGTTGCGGGCGTCGATGATCAGCGAATCGGCCTTCCGCTCGATGTCGCTGATCGCGTCCTTGAGTCGCTCCACCTCCCAGAGGTGCTTGTCGAGGGAGTCGGCTGCGCTCTCGTGGGCGGCGGCGCACTCGCGCAGGTGACCGGCCCGGTCCCGCACGCGCGCGCTCATGGCAGCGCCGGCGCGCCCGTCCCAGTTGCTGGTGTCGATCTGGGCCCCCAGGCGGTCCGCCATGGCCCGGATGTGAGTCGCCTGCGCCCGGCGCTCGGCAGCGCGCTTGCGCATCGCGGCGGTGTCGCCGTACATGAATCACCTCTTCGCTCGCGTGGCCTATACCCGGTTGGCACATCCCTAAACCAACCGATCGGAAAATTTTTTGGAAAGCCCGAAATGCGTGGCGTAGATGGTCTTGAACAGTAGGGCAGTCGGTCCGCGAGACGGACGAGGCAGCCGGATACCTAAGCCGTGGTGCGAAGCTCACCCGGGTCGGTGCTGGCGTTGACGAAGAGCAGCGCGATCCACGCCATCAGGGCGGCGGCCAGCAAGGTGCCGACCGACAGCATCGCCAGCTGTACCCAGGGGATCGGCACCACGTGGATGACGACACGTTCGTGGGCAACCGTGCCAAGCGACTCACCGTGCTCGGTTCCGAACACGCCGCGAGACGCGAGCACACCGGCGAGGGCAGCGAGGGGGATCGTGGGCAGGAGCGGGAGCAGTGCTTCGAGCAGCAGGCCCCGTCGGAGGACGCCGCGAGGGACTCCCCCGGCGACCAGGCCGCTGAGCGTCTGCCGCGCGGTCACGATGGTCTCCCCCGTGTTGACCAGAACCCCGACGGCGGCCAGGACGACTGCCACGCCGAGGGCCGTGTTCACGAAGTTCATCGTGGTGGCATAGAAGGGATCTTGCGCTGAAGACGTCACCGCCATCAGGTAGGCGCGAAGCCCCTGGATGAATCCTCCGACCAGGGCGACCAGCAGGATGATCGAGTTGGTCCGGCTCGCGGTGAACGGGGATGCTGCGAGGCGTCGGCCCGCGATCAGTACGCTGGCACGACTGGTTCGCGCTGCGGCCCACTGGCCGATCATCTGCGCAAGCGCGGCTGTGCCCCACAGCAGCCCAACGGACGTGACCACCGTCGCCAGGACCACGAACACGACGAGCAGCCGTGACGCGTCCGCCTCCATCCCCAGAGCGGCTCGCAGGGGAGAGAAGAGTGCCAGGAACACCGTCCCGATGACGAACATCAGGGCGGGGGTCTTCCGCGGAATGCGTTGGCTCGCTCGTCGTGCGACGCCGAACGGGCCGATCCGGACCCGGCGCATGGCCAACTGGGTGACCGCACCCACGATCATCGTCAATCCGATCACGGCGACGACCACTGCCCACCACGCCACGTGGACGTCGGTGGGAAGGAGATGGAGTTGCCCGTGAACCTTCTCGAAGACCACGGTGTCGCGACTCAGCGGCCGTTCGCGTGTGTAGCTGCCGAACTCCGTTGTCAGGCCGTTCAGAAGGGGCTTGCCGATCAGGAAAGTCAGCGCTCCCAGAGCGGCACCGAGGCCTGAGGCCAGGGCAGTCTCGACGCCGGCGATCCGGGTCACGTCGTACGGCGTTGCGCCCGCGAGCCGGTAGGTGGCAAAACGACGGTCACGGGCCGGTGCCCCGATCCGGGCGCATTGTGCCGTCAACACCAACAGGAGGGCCACGAAGACTATGAGTCCCAGCGCCACTCCGACCCGCAGCCCGGGCTGCATCAGGAGATCGCTCGAGTAGGGGCCGTCATTCCCACCGATGTTGATGACCGCGACTGCTGCCAGGGCGAAGACGGTGGTCACTCCCGAGACAACCGCGGTGGCGCTGATTCGTACCCGGTCTGTGCGACCGGTGCGGGCAGCCAGCCAGACGAGCGCCGCCCATCGAATTCCCGTGGCCTCAGTGTGCATGTGCAGTGGCCAAGCCGTCCTCGATCACGACTTCCCGGTCGGCGAACGAGGCGACGTGGCGGTCGTGGGTCACAAGCACCACCGAGGTGCCTGACGACTTTGCGGCGTCGACCATGTGCGTGAGCACCATCTCCCCGGACTGGCGGTCGAGAGCCCCGGTCGGTTCGTCCGCGAACAGAATCTTGGGGCCGGTGACAAGGGAACGTGCGAGTGCCACCCTCTGGGCCTGTCCACCGGACATCTGGGTCGGCCGTCTGGCCACTAGTTCGCCGACGCCCAGACGATCCATCCATGCGCCGGCGGTCGTGGTGGCCTCCCGTCGCGAGTTGCCGGATAGGAGCAACGGCAATGCCACGTTCTCCACGGCCGTCAACTCGGGCACGAGTTGACCGAACTGGAACAGGACACCGAACTCGGTCCTCCGTAGCCGCGAACGAGCGGCCTCGTTCATGGTCCGGAGGGCCTTACCGTCGAACACCACGTCCCCCCCGGTCGGCAGGAGGATCCCGGACAGGCACAGGAGCAAGGTCGACTTGCCCGACCCAGACGGTCCCGTGACTGCGATGATCTCGCCTCGTTCGGCACCGAACGAGACTCCGCGCAGGGCGGCGCTTTCGCCGAAGGTCTTGGTGAGGTCCGACGCCGCGAGGAACGGAGGCTCGCTCTGCAATGTCTCTCCCGAGGCAATCGAATCCTGCTGGTGACAAGTGGACTGGCCCAAGGTGCAACCTAGCGGTTCAGGCCACTCCGTACTTCCACTTGCTGCAGTCGTCAGGCGCGAGGGTCTTCTGTTCGCACACCTTCAACTTGACGGACTTGCCGTCCTTGACGGACCAGTTGATGTTCTTGCACGTGTCGAGTTTTCCATCGTAGTAGGTCCGGGTCGTGCTACCACCGGCCACTCCATAGACCACGTAGACCTTCGCCTTGTTCAGCTTGCACAGGTCGATGTGCTCGCCCACAGGGCGGAATCGAGCCTTGGCGTCGTGGTCGCCACTGTTGTAGAACCAGCCGGTTCCCGTGCCGGCGACTGCGGCCGACCCGGCGAAGGTGAACGCGACAGCCGCTACGGCAGCCACCGCAAATGGAGTCTTGTGCATTTCAGTTTCCCCCGTTGGTATGGCAGTTTCCTGCTCGACCGCCATGAGATACGTCACAGCGTGCCCACAACCTAGAGGATCAGGGGGGGGGGAATTGTCAAGGAACTCGGGACCGTGCTGTGCCTACGCCGATCAGACGAGAGCGAGGTACGTCTCCAGCCGCTCCAGCCCGGTCTTGATCCCGGCTTCGGAGCCGGCGAAGCTGAACCGGATCGTCTGGTGGCCGTGGCGGGTGTCGAAGTCGACGCCGGGAGCCAGTGCGACCCCGGTGTGGGCGAGCAGGTCGAGACTGAAGGCCATCGAGTCGTCGGTCAGGTGCCCGATGTCGGCGTAGACGTAGAACGCGCCGTCGGCCGGCGCCAGCTTGTCCAGCCCGAGCCCCGCCAGCCCGTCCAGGAGCAGGGTCCGGTTGGTGGCGTAGCGCTGCACGTGGCCCTCGAGCTCGGCGTACGACGCGTCGCTGAAGGCCGCGATCGCCGCTCGCTGGGCCAGCACCGGCGGGCAGATCGTGAAATTCCCGGTGAGTACGTCGACCGCCCGCCGCAGGCGCTGCGGCACCAGCATCCAGCCGAGACGCCAGCCGGTCATGGAGAAGTACTTGGAGAACGAGGAGAAGACGATCGCCTCCCGGGAGGTCTCCCAGGCGCTCCGGCTGGGCTGCTGCCCGGCGTACTCGATCCCGTGGTAGATCTCGTCGCTGATCAGCTGGACGCCGTGCTCCTCGCACCAGGTCGCCAGGGCTGCCAGCTCCTCGGGCAGCAGCATCGTCCCGGTGGGGTTGGCCGGGCTGGCCACCACGAGCCCCTTGATGTCCCCGGCCTGCGTGAGCTCCTCGAGCTGGGCCACCGTCGGCTGGAACCTGGTCTCGGGGCCGCAGTCGATCTCGACGACCTCGCAGCCGAGCGCCCGGAGGACGTTCCGGTAGCAGGGGTACCCGGGCCGGGCCATCGCCACCCGGTCCCCGACCTCGAAGGCGGCGAGGAAGGCGAGCAGGAAGCCGCCGCTGGAGCCGGTGGTGACCACGACGTCGTCCTTGTCGACCGTGATGCCGTGCTGGCGCTGGTGGTGTCCGGCGATCTGCTCGCGCAGCGCGGGGTGCCCGCTGGCGATGTCGTAGCCCAAAGGGTCCCCCGAGCTCAGCAGGCGGATGGCCTCGTCCCGGACCGGCCCCGGCGCACCACTGCTGGGCTGACCGGCCACGAAGTTGACCATGTCGCCGTGCGTCCGCTGCCGCTCACCGGCGGCGGCGAGCAGGTCCATGACGTGGAACGGTGGGACGTTGGCGCGCGAGGCGACGGCGAAGCGGTTGCTCATGGTGCCAGTGTGCCTGCTCTGGCTCAGCGCTCGGCCGCGTGACGCCCCGCGCGGCGGCCGAAGTAGGACCCCTCGCCGAGCTGGGTGC
>JAKDNC010000812.1 GCA_030452025.1 Nocardioides sp.
ACCTGGTGGGACGCGCCCGGGCCCTGGACCTCACCATGACCGGACGCTGGCTCGGAGCCCCGGAAGCACTCGCGTGCGGCTTCGTTGCCGGAGTGTCCGACGATCCGTGGGCCAATGCGTACGGGGTCCTCGAGGCGCTGAAGTCCGCGGACGCCTCTGCGCTCGCCAGGCTCAAGGGGATCTGCACGGACGACTCGCTGCGCCAACGCTTGGCACAGGAGCGGTCGGGCAACTTCGAGACCTGGAGCGGGAGCGCGCCCTCCCCTCGCGACGCTGCGACCGAAGGTCGGAAGACCCCCAGGGGTTGACGCAATCGGGATAATGATATTTGATATACCATCTATCACAAGGAGGCATTCCATGGACCTGAACATGACCGGCAAGATCGCTCTCGTCACCGGCGGAAGCAAAGGCATCGGCCGCGAGGTCGCCCGTCGGCTGGCCAACGAAGGCTGTGACGTCGTCATCACTGCGCGCAACGCCAAGGATCTGGACGAGACCGCCGCGCTCCTCTCGAACGAGACCGGACGTCGTGTGGTCGGCCAGGCCGGCGACATGAGCGACAGTGCCGATGTGGAGCGCTGTGTGAAGGCGGCTGTCGACGAGTTCGGCCGCATCGACGTGCTGGTGACCTGTGCCGGCAGCTCCCCGGGTGGCCTCCTGGAGGAGCTCACTGATGACGAGTGGATGCAGAGCCTGAACCTCAAGTTCATGGGGTACGTCCGGACCGTGCGCGCTGTCGTCCCCCGCATGGTCGAGCAGGGTGGAGGGTCAGTCGTCATGGTCGTCGGCAACGACGGCCTCAAGCCGAGCTTCTGGGAGATGACCGCCGGAGCGGCCAATGCTGCCGACCTGAACTTCGCCAGTTCCGTCGCCGACCAGTACGGCCCCAAGGGAGTCCGCCTCAACACCGTCAACCCCGGTCCCGTGGACACCGAACGTTGGGACGGCCTGGAGAAGGCTTTCGCCCGCGACATGGGTGTCGACCAGGCAGAAGCGCGACGTCGCGCCGAGGTCTCCATCCCGTTCGGCCGGATCACCCAGCCCGAAGAAGTCGCCTCCCTGGTGGCGTTCCTCGCCTCCGACGTGGCCGCCAGCGTGCACGGAGCTCACGTACCGATCGATGGTGCGCAGCGCAAGGCCCTGATGGAGCGCTGACATGCAGCTCTCGAACACTTTCACCATCGCCCGCCCACCACAGGAGGTCTACGCGGCCTTCCTCGACGTGGACCGGATCGCGACATGCATGCCGGGGTCGAAGCTGCTCGGGCAGACCGGTGAAGACACCTATGAGGGTGAGGTCAAGGTCAAGGTCGGCCCGCTGGGCGTGCAGTACGCCGGCGAGTTCACGATCGTAGAGCAGGACCCGGAGGCGTTGCGGCTGACCATGCGGGCCAAGGGGCGCGAGAAGCGTGGTGCCGGCAACGCCGATGCCCACATCGTGGCGACCATGACAGCGCAGAGCGACGGCACCCTGGTCGAGTTGAGCACCGACCTGAGCATCCGCGGCAAGGTTGCACAGTTCGGCCGCGGCGTCATCGGCGAGGTCACCGACCAGATCATGGCGAACTTCGCCAGGAACGTGGAGCAGATGCGGGTCTCCGGCCACGTGCCCGGGGCCCCCACGCCAGCGCAAGCGCCAACGGCAGCGGCAGCGGCAGGTCCCTCCTCGCTCGGAGCCGAACCGGCAACGGTCGGATCACCCAACGCCCAGACGCCGTCACCGGCACCGGCAGCGCCC
>JAKDNC010000813.1 GCA_030452025.1 Nocardioides sp.
TGCAGCTCGGCGCCCCCGATGACGGTGTGTCCGCGCTTGGTGAGCTCCTCGTCGAACCGGACGTACTCGGCGTACCCGGCCTCGCGCTCCTCCGGGGTCATCGAGGTCCACCAGCGATCCGCGTCACCCATGATCAGGACCACGTATTCCTTCATCTCGAACTCCCTGTCTGGTCTGGGCTGTCTGGTCTGGGCCGCGGTTGCGACCTCACCACCATGACGGACGAGGCACGAACGAATCGACAGTCGCGCGAAGAAATCTTCTAGATGACCGGGGTGGCCCGATCCACGATCCCCCCGAAGTCGGCACCCTCGAGCGTGCCGAAGGTGCCGTTGAACGACGTCCCCAGCCGCGAAGCGCAGAACGCATCGGCGACCTCCGGGGGAGCGAACCGGACCAGCAGCGAGCCCTGGAGACAGGCGGCCATCTGCCCGGCCAACCGTCGCGCCGAGACCTCCAGTGCGGTCGCGTCACCGAGCAGCTCGAGGGCCTTCCCGACCGCCGCGTCCAGACGCGGATCGGCGCCGTGGGCAAGGCCCACCTCGGTGATCCATGCGTTGAGCACCTCCGGCTCACGGGTCAGGGCGCGCAGCACGTCGAGCGCATTGACGTTGCCCGACCCCTCCCAGATCGAGTTGAGCGGGGACTCGCGGAAGAGCAGCGGCATGCCGGACTCCTCGACGTACCCGTTCCCGCCCAGACACTCCAGTGCCTCGGCCACCATGAACGGGGTGCGCTTGCAGACCCAGAATTTCGCCAGCGGAAGCGCGATCCGGCGCAGCGCAGCCTCGTGCGGGTCGTTGCGGTCGTCGACCGCGGACGCGAGGCGCATCGCCAGCGCCGTCGCGGCCTCCGACTCCACGGTGAGGTCGGCGATCACGTTCTGCATCAGTGGCTTGTCGGCGAGCAGCGACCCGAACGCCGAGCGGTGCGCGACGTGCCACGATGCCTCGGCCAATGCGCGCCGCATCAGCGAGGCCGACCCGAGCACGCAATCCAGCCGGGTCGCAGCGACCATCTCGATGATCGTGCGGACGCCGCGCCCCTCGTCGCCGAGTCGCCGGGCCCACGTGCCGTCGAACTCCAGCTCTGAGGAGGCGTTGGCCCGGTTGCCGAGCTTGTCCTTGAGACGTACGACGTCGAGCCGGTTCCGGGTGTCGTCCTGCAGGACCCGCGGGACCACGAAGCAGGTGACGCCCTCCTCGGCCTGGGCCAGCACCAGGAACATGTCGTTCATCGGGGCCGATGTGAACCACTTGTGTCCGCGGAGGGTGTACTCGCCCTCCACCGAGGTCGGGCTCGCCTCGGTGATGTTGGCCCGGACGTCGGAGCCGCCCTGCTTCTCGGTCATTCCCATCCCGGCCAGCGCACCCCGTTTGTCCGCAGCCTTGCGCACCCCCGGGTCGTAGACGGTAGAGGCGAGCAGCGGCGTCCATTGCTTTGCGATCCCGTCGTCGGCACGCAGGGCCGGGACGGATGCGTAGGTCATCGAGATCGGGCAGGCGTGGCCCGGCTCGGTCTGCGACCAGGCGAAGAAGCCGGCCGCGCGGCGTACGTGTGCGTGAGGATGGTCGGACTCCCACGGCGCGGCCTGCAGTGCGTGGCCGACCGCCCGCTCCATCAGCCAGTGCCACGACGGGTGGAACTCGACCTCGTCGATCCGGTTCCCGTAGCGGTCGTAGGCCTTGAGCTCCGGCTGGAAGGTGTTGGCCAGCATGCCGTGCTCCTTGGCC
>JAKDNC010000814.1 GCA_030452025.1 Nocardioides sp.
TGGGGTCCTCACTGGCGTCTCCGCTGGGGTCCTCACTGGCGTCTCCGCTGGGGTCCTCACTGGCGTCTCCGCTGGGGTCGTCCGTGGCCGCGTCGGCACCGGCTGCCGGATCTCCCATCACGGCGCCCTCGAAGTTGCCCTCCTGGTCACCACACCCGGCGAGCAGAACAGCCGAGACGATCAGCACCGGCAGGATCTTCAGTTTTCCCATGTGCCATCCATCCCCCGAATCACCTCGTCCGAAACCATCAGAACCCGTCGAGTCGGCGAAATGATGTGACCTGGACGACTGCCTGCCCCAGGTCGTCGGAGGCGTCCAGATCGACCGTTGCCTCGATGACCCAGTCGTGATGGCCCTCGGGATCCGAGATCACCTGTCGAACCGGCCACGACCGACCGGTCCGATCGATCCGCAGCATGGCCGGGCCGCGCGCGTCCCCGGTGGTGGCGATCGAGTCGTGCTCGGCGTAGTAGGCCTCCAGGGCGTCGTCCCAGACGGAGCGGGTCATCAGAACCTCCCTCGGCGGGTCGAAGAGATCCGCCCCGGCGCGCTCGAGTCGCATCAGAGCGTCAAGATCGTCGCGTGCGGCCAGCAGCACGCGGCTGAACATGGCGTTGCGGATCATCACGTGGAACGGCCTCTCCTGCTGCGAGAGCGGGCGCGGAGGTGGTGGCGGCTCTCCCGCGGCGGCCCGGGCGACGGCATCCGGGTCGGTGAGCGACTCCCACTCGTCGAGGAGCGAGGAGTCGGTCTGGCGCACAGTCTCCCCCAGCCACTCGACCAGATCCTCCAGCTCAGGTGTGGCGTGCCGCTCGGGCACCGTGTGCTGGAGAGTCCGATAGGCATCGGTGAGGTACCGCAGCACCAGGCCCTCGGATCGGGCCAACTCGTAGCGGGAGACGAAGTCGGTGAAGCTCATGGCCTGTTCATACATCTCCCGTACGATCGACTTCGGTGACAGCCCGTCCTCGGGCAGCCAAGGGTGCGTCTGCCGGTAGATCTCGTAGACGCCCTCGAGCAGCTCAGCGAGGGGCTGGGGCCAGGTCACTTCATCGAGCAGCGTCATGCGCTCTTCGTACTCGATGCCGTCTGCCTTCATCTCAGCCACGGCCTCACCGCGAGCGGCGTTCTGCTGGGCGAAGAGGATCTGGCGCGGCCCCTCCAGGACCGCCTCGACCACGGAGACCAGGTTGAGGGTGTGCTCGGGATCCTCGGGGTCGAGCACGTCAAGGGCGGCCAACGCGAAGTGGGCCAGCGGCTGGTTGAGCGCGAAGTTGTCGGGCAGCGCCTCGGTGAGAACGAACCGGCGTCCGAACTCGTCGGGTTCCTCGAGACGGGCCAGCACCCCGGAGCGGACCAGGGAGCGCGCCAGCCGCAGGGCCCGGCGGATCAGTCGGGCGCGGTTGCGTGGGTCCTCATGGTTCTCGCGGAGGAGGTCGCGCAGCACTGCGAACGCGTCGGACTCCCGCGCCACCACGTTGAGCAGCATCGAGTTGTCGACCTTCATCCGGGACATGAGCGCCTCGGGTCTGCCATCGACGAGCCGTTGGAAGGTCTCCTCGGTCCACACGATCGCCCCCTCGGGGGGCTTCCTCAGCTGGGCCTTGCTCTTCCTCTTCGCCCTCTTCTCGGGGCTGAGAGCCTCGTTCTTGGCGGCCGCCTTGGCCTTCGCCCGTTCGTTCTCGATGACGTGCTCGGGGGCCTGTACGACGACGTACCCGGCCGTGTCGA
>JAKDNC010000815.1 GCA_030452025.1 Nocardioides sp.
GGGACTGCCGATCATCGGCACCGAGGGTTAGCAGAGGGTTAGGCCGGGGCCGGCACCACACCGGTCAACCCGGCGGGAACATCCCCGCCGCGATAGCGGGGGACCCCCATAGTTCGTACATCCCATTCGACACCCGTTAGGGTGGGGACATGCCGGATACCGCGAACCTCCCCAGCGAGCTCCTGAAGTCGCCGTCCTTCCAGCTCGAACGGCTGCGCCGGCGTACCCGCACGTTCGTGGAGACCGCACTGATGTCCGAGGGGTTCAACCTCCGGGAGTACTGGGTGCTGACCTACCTGGTCGACGGGGACGCCGCCAGCCAGGCGGAGCTGGGCGAGATCATCGGGGTGGACCGTTCCGACATGGTGCGGCTGGTGGACTCGCTGGAGAAGCGCAAGCTGGCCAAGCGGGACAAGGACCCCAACGACCGTCGCCGGCAGATCATCTCGGTGACGAAGAAGGGCCGCAAGGCCCAGCTCGTCCTCTCCCCCATCGTGCAGACCGCCGAGGACGACGCCCTGGACGAGTCGACCTCCAAGCAGCTCAAGCACCTGAAGAAGCTCGCGAAGTCGATCATCGCCGCCGAGGAGGACGGCGAGGAACTCGACGGCGTGGACATCGACGAGGACGGCGAGGTCGGAGGGCTGAACGCGGACGCGAAAATCCCGGCAGCCGAGGGGGCTACCGGGAGTTCGAAGAGCGCCAAGGACGCCAAGGGCGTGAAGGACGCAGCGTCCGCCTGACGCCACCGGCGGGCGTCGCCGCCGCGGCAGGCGCCGCCGCGGCGACGGTGCGTCAGTCGCCGATCTGGTCGCGTCCGCGCTTCACGATCCGGGGGTCCGGCTCACCGACCACGTCGTAGTCCTTGCCGGTGTAGTTGAACTTGCTCAGCACGTAGCGCATGGCGTTGAGCCGTGCACGCTTCTTGTCGTTGGACTTGATCGTGATCCAGGGCGACTCGTTGGTGTCGGTGTAGCGGAACTGCTCCTCCTTCGCCCGGGTGTAGTCGTCCCACTTGTCCAGGGACGCCAGGTCCATCGGTGAGAGCTTCCACTGCCGCACCGGGTCCACCTGGCGGATGGCGAAACGGGTGCGCTGCTCCTTCTGCGTCACCGAGAACCACAGTTTCGTGATGCTGATCCCGGAGCCCATGAGCATGTTCTCCAGCATCGGCACCTCCCGCAGGAACTCGGCGTGCTGGTCGTCGGTGCAGAACCCCATCACGCGCTCCACACCGGAACGATTGTACCAGGAGCGGTCGAAGAAGACCGTCTCGCCGGCGCAGGGGAAGTTCTGGATGTAGCGCTGGAAGTACCAGGACGTGGACTCACGCGGGCTGGGCTTCTCCAGCGCGACGGTGCGCGCACCACGGGGGTTGAGGTGCTCGTTGAAGCGCTTGATCGTGCCGCCCTTGCCGGCGGCGTCGCGTCCCTCGAAGAGGATGATGTGCTTCTGACCGGTGTCCTTGGTCCAGTTCTGCCACTTCAACAGCTCGATCTGGAGGGAGCGCTTGGTCGTCTCGTACTCCTCGCGGCCGATGCGCTCACTGTAGGGGTAGTTCTCCCGCCACGTGTCCACGCGGTGGCCGTCCGGCGTGATCAGGACCGGATCGTCCTCGTCCGAGTCGTCCACGATGTAGCCCTCGGTGGACGCCAGGTCGACGATGTGGAAGTCCTGCTCGGCCGCTGCACCCTGATCGCCACTGTCGTTGGTCATGTCCCCCATCGTAGTG
>JAKDNC010000093.1 GCA_030452025.1 Nocardioides sp.
GACGAACTCCTGCCAGCCCGGTGGCGCCCGATGCCCGGCGCGGTGCAACTCGACGACCACTCCGCTGCTCACTCTGCCTCCCGCTCCATGGGTGCCACGGTAACGGTTCTGGTCGGGTCGGGGGATCTGCGATGACACTCGCCCCCGACGAGGCACCCACGGGCCCTCGACCAGCAACCATGGCGTCCCTGCTTGCGGGTCGGGTCGTCTACCGAGCGGCCCTCTACGGGGCAGGACTGGCACTGCTGGCTCTCTGGGGGCCACACGAGTTCGCGCTCTATGCCACCGCGACCGGCGCCACGAGCTGGCTGTTCGCGCTCACGTCCAGTGGCCCGGAGAAGGCCGCCCTGGCCCTGCTCCCCCGAAGCGGCGCCGCCGGGCTGGAGCGGTTCTTCATCACCGTGGGGCTGGTTCCGTTCATCATCCTGACGCTCACCGCCGCACTTTTCGCTCTCTTCACGCCCCTGCCGATCGCCAGGTATGCGATCGCGGCTGCCCTGATCACCGGCATCGGCACCTGCGCGCTCCTGGTGGCACTGCACCGGCTACGGGGCCAGCACCGGGCCGACCTCTCGTGCTATCTGCTGATCTCGCTGGGCTACGGCGTGGCAGTCGCCGTGGTGGCCACCACGGGAGCAAGCTACGGGCTCGTGCTCGGGCTGCTGCTTGGCGTAGTGCTTGTGCTGGTGGCCATCCTGCTCGCCCATCTGCTGCCCCTGACCAGCAGACGTCCGGTCGCGCCCTCCCTCCGCCGTGACGCCTGGCGGGCCACCGGACTTCTGGGAGTCGGAGAACTGCTCGGCACAGCGGCAATCTCCGTGCTCTATGCCTGGTTCGCGATCGAGGACGATGCCCACCAGACAAGCCTTTTCTACGTGCTCGTGGTCTTCACATCCAGCTTCTCGGTGGGTTTGCTCTACCTCCTGCGCCTGATCCAGCCACAGGTGTCGCGCTACTGCGAGCGGCATGGCGAGTCGACCGCGTGGAGGCTTGCCCGACGCATCCTCTGGATCCTGCTCGTGACCGGGATTCCCCTCACCGCCACGACGGCGTTCGTGGCCGTGCACGTCTCGCGCGGCCCCATCGTCGCGATCGTGGCGGTGGCTCTCGAGATGGCACTCTTCGGCGCAGTGGCAGTCGCCGTACTGGTCCTCGAGAACTCGGGCCACAGCGGGCGGGCCTGGTCCGCGACCGGCGCGGCAGCGGAGTTCTGCTCCGTGGCTGCCCTCGGCTGGTGGCTGGTCCCGCATACCGGGGCCGCCGGGGCCATGGTCGCGATCTGCGCGGGCAGCCTGGTCAAGGCCGCCATCATCGTCCGCGCCTCCCCTGAAGCGAGGGAGAGCTGATGGCCGGTGTGCTCCCGTCTTCGATCCCGGTACTACCGGTGCTCCATGGACTCCACCGGGCCAGGCTTGGAGACCGACGCTCGGCCGAAAACGTCGCCCGAGCCCAGTCGTCACTGCTCGGATCCTTGGTCCGTCACGCCCTCACGTCGGTCCCCTACTACCGCGAGCGCTACGCAGGCGCCACGACGGCGATCAGCTCGGCGGAGGACCTCGCGGCACTTCCGATCATCGACCGTCGGGACCTGCACGACCTCGGGTCGGCCCCCTTCACCGCTGACGGCTTCTCCTCTGCCAACACCCGCGCCGCCAGCACCAGCGGCTCGTCGGGCACCCCCGTGGAACTGCTCTTCTCCGAACACGACCTGGGCTACCTGCGTGCCACCTTCCTCTGGGACATGCTGGCCAGCGGCATGCGTCCCCACGATCGGGTCGGCTACTTCCGGGTGGGCGGCTTCCGTCGGCACCGCCTCGAGAAGCTCGGACTGGCCCGCAACGTCCACGTCAACACGAGCCTCGGCCTGGACCAACAGGTCGAGGCGTTCCTCACCGGCCGCCCCACGTTCCTCTACGGCTTCCCCAACGCAATCGTCGCACTGGTCGAGGAGCTTCGGCGCCGGAGAGTGTCCTACGACGGGGTCCACGACGTGCTCTTCGCCGGCGAGAAACTGCCGGATCCTGCGCGCGACGAGGTCCTTTCGTTCCTCGGCGCCCGCGGACACGAGGCGTATGCCTCGGTGGAGGCCTACACGATCGCACGGAGCTGTCCCCGTGGCGCCCTCCACCTGCGCTCGAGCGACGTCGTCGTCGAGGTGGAGCACGACGACGGCGCCACCTCTGTTGCTGACGGGGAGGGAGAGATCGTGATCACTCGTCTGCACGCCCAGGCGATGCCGCTGCTGCGCTACCGGCTCGGGGACCGGGTCGCGATCGTCCCCAACGACTGCTCCTGCGGAGTGCGGTCGACTCCCGTGGTCGCCTCCATCATGGGGCGCTCCGAGGACCGGGTGGTGACTCGGGACGGGCGCAGCAGGAGTGCGGACTATTTGTTCAGCCTGCTCAACCCTGTGCGGGGAGTCCAGAAGACCCAGTTCCAGCAGTCCCGGCCGGGGGCCGTCGAGGTCCTGGTCGTTCCTGGCCCCGGCGCACCGGAGACACTCGAGCGCGACGTCCTCGCGGCGCTCGCCCCCACCAGCGACGACTTCACGATCAGCGCCCGCCTGGTGACCACCATTCCGGCCGGGGCCAACGGGAAGATCCAGGTGGTCAAGCGCCTCCCCACAGCCTCAGGAAACGCATCAGGGCCCGGCCGGGGAGGGAGGGTGGCCGGGCCCTGATCGTCCATGCACTGCTGGACAGAGCCTGGACATGGAGCCCGACGTGGGAGGGAGCATGAATGTCGGACCCACTCACCTAAACGAGGCACCCCGGGACGGGTTACGGCCCCGACAGCGAATCTTCGAGAAGCGGCCATGGGGACGACCAAAAGTCGCGAAAGCTGTCCCGAATCGGGCGTTTTCGGCGACTCTGGTCGTTCGTGGGGCCGCTGGTTCAGCCTCGATCCACTAATCGACGCCGTCGCGAGCGTCACCAGAGGAGTGCGCCCGGCAAGACGGAGTGCCGATGGCCCGTCGAGGTGCGGCAACGCCGCCGGAGTGCCCGGATGGTGGCGCGCAGCAGGCGAAAGATCGGTGGATCGAGGTTCAGCTGACGCCCACGATCGGGAGCCGCAAGGCGCCCGGCGCCGACTCCGGGACCACGGGATGGGCCGGTGCCACCGGCGGGATCCGCTGATAGCCGATCCCGATCTCCGGGCGAGAGTCAGGCTCACCCTTGTTCGGCCAGAATGCCATCGCCCGCTCCGCCTGGGCGGTGATCGTCAGCGACGGATTCACCCCAAGGTTCGCCGAGATGGTCGATCCGTCGACGATGTGCAGGCCCGGATAGTTGTACATTCGCTGATACGCGTCGACCACGCCGGTCTCGGCGGAGTCCCCGATCGTGCAGCCGCCGATGAAGTGAGCGGTCATCGGCCGGTTGAACGGGTCGCCGAGGGTTCCACCGGCGGTGCCGCCCATAACGTCGGCCATCCGGCGTACCGCCTCGTTGGCCTCCGGGATCCAGGTCGGGTTCGGCTCCCCGTGGCCCTGCTCGGAGGACATGAAGAACTTGCCGAACCTCTTGCGCGGCAAGATGGTGATCGAGTTGTCCTTGGTCTGCATGACCAGGGCGATCACGGTCCGCTCCGACCAGTGCTTGAGGTCGTAGAGCTTGGCGACGCTCTTCCTCTCCTTCCACAGCTCCTTGAGCCAGGTCTGCCAGCGTGGACGATCCTCGTCGCCGTCGGTCAGCACGGTCTGCATCAGCGCGATCGCGTTGCTGCCCTTGCCGTAGCGGACCGGCTCGACGTGTGTCTCCTCGTCCGGGTGCCAGCTCGAGGTGATCGCCACGCCCTGGGTGTAGTCGGTGTCCAGGTTGGGCGCGATCGCTCCGAGGATTGCCTCGGAGTTGGTGCGGGTCAGCACTCCGAGTCGCTCGGAGATGTTCGGCAGGTCGCCCTCCATCTTGAGACGGTGCAGCAACTTCTGCGTGCCGAGTGCGGCCGCGGAGAAGATCACCTGGTCCGCGGTGAACATCTTGACCGCCTTCTTGCGGGAGAGCTTGGCCTTGCTCCAACGCGCGGTGACCTCGTACCCGCCGCCGTCGCGCGGGCGCACCTGCGTGACCGTGGTCAGCGGGTGTACGACGGCACCGTTCTGCTCGGCGAGGTACAGGTAGTTCTTGACCAGGGTGTTCTTGGAGTTGAACCGGCAGCCAGTCATGCACTCACCACACCCCTTGCACGGCGTACGGCTGGGCCCAACCCCACCGAAGTACGGGTCCTCGATCGTGTCGTGTTGAGTCTCCCCCGGGCCACCGAAGAAGACGCCGACGGGAGTCGGGTGGAAGGTCTCACCCACGCCCATGTCGTCGGCGACCTGCTTCATCAACCGGTCCGAGGGGGTCCTCAGCGGATTCTCGACCACGCCGAGCATCCGCTTGGCCTGGTCGTAGTAGGGCGCGAGCTCCTCCTTCCAGTCCGTGATGTGCGACCAGGAGCGGTCCCGGTAGAACTGGTCGAGCGGTTCGTAGAGGGTGTTGGCGTAGACGAGCGACCCGCCGCCCACGCCGGCGCCGGCCATGATCAGGCAGTCCTTGACCATGTCGATCCGCTGGATGCCATAGCAGCCGACCTCGGGCGCGTAGAGATACTTCTTCGCGTCCCAGGAGGTGTCCGGGAAGTCACCGTCCTCGAAGCGTGCGCCAGCCTCCAGGACCCCCACCTTGTAGCCCTTCTCGGTGAGCCGGAGCGCCGAGACGGACCCGCCGAATCCGGATCCGACGATAAGTACGTCGTAGTGCTGGGTGTCGTTGCTGCTCGCACTCATGCTCATGCTCGTCCCAACTTCTTCATGATTCGCGCGGACAACGTCAGCGTCTTCGCGAACTGCTCGTTCGACATTCCCTTGACCGGACGGAACCCCCACACCCGCTGGGTGGCGACGGATTGCGCCTCGGTGTAGCGGTGGATACCCTCGGCTCCCTGGCGCCGCCCCACACCGGACTCGCGCATCCCACCCATCGGGGAGTCGATGCTGGCGAAGGTGGCGCCGTACGCCTCATTGACGTTGACGGTGCCGCACTTGATCTCCCTGGCGATGGCGCGGGCGCGACGGCCGTCCTGGCTGAAGATCGCGGCGTTCAGGCCGAAGCTGCCCTCGTTGGCCCTCTTGATTGCCGAGGTCTCGTCGTGGAACCGGTGGATGGAGATCACGGGACCGAAGGTCTCGTTGCCGTAGCAGGTCATGTCCGGCGTGACCCCCTCGAGGATGGTCGGCTCGTAGAAGTAGGGACCGAGATCCGGGCGCGCGCGACCGCCGGCGAGCACCCGGGCGCCCTTGGCGACGGCATCCTCGACGTGGGCGATCACGGTGTCGAGCTGGGCCTGCGAGATCAGCGAGCCCATGTCGGTGGCCCAGTCGTGGCCGTTGCCGAGACTCATCGCCTTGGTGCGTGCGACGAAGCGCTCGACGAAACGGTCATGGACCTGGTCGGCGACCAGGAGCCGCTCGGTGGAGACACAGAGCTGGCCGGCGTTGGAGAAAGCGGCGCGAACGGCGCCCTCAGCAGCCTTCTCGAGGGCGGCGTCGCGCAGGATCAGAATCGGGTTCTTGCCGCCGAGCTCGAGGGAGCAACCGACCAGCCGCTCGGCACAGCCCGCGGCGACGCGCTTGCCGGTGGCGGTGGACCCGGTGAAGCAGACATAGTCGGACTTCTCGATCAGGGATGTGCCGACTCGTGATCCGGATCCCGCGACCACGGTCCAGAGGTCCTTGGGGAAGCCGGCCTCCTCAAGCAGCTGTGCACCGAGGAGCGCGGTGAGCATCGTCTGGCTGTCTGGTTTGGTGACCACGGCGTTGCCCGCCAGGAGCGCGGGAAGTCCGTCGCAGATCGCCATCGTGAACGGATAGTTCCAGGGCGAGATGATGCCGACGACGCCCTTGGGGACGCGGTTGACCTCGACCCGGGTGGCGCCCGGGACGGCGCCCATCCGGCGCTGGGTGTCGAGGTGGCGGTGCGCGGTGCGGGCGTAGTAGCGCGCGGTCGCGGCGACGTGGAAGACCTCCAGGTAGGCGTCCTTGCGGGCCTTGCCGGACTCCCAGACGGCGACGTCGATGATCTCCTCCTCGCGGTCCAGGACGAGGTCGTGGAGGCGCAACAGGATCGTCGCGCGGTCGTCGATCGACGTACGCGCCCATGCCGCCTGGGCCTTGCGAGCGCGAGCGAAGGCGTCCTCGATGTCCTTCTCGCTCGACTGCGGGATGTGGGCGAGCGCCTGCCCGTTGACCGGCGACACGGTCAGCTTCGACTCACCGGCGGTGGCCACGATCCGATCGGTGAGAACAGTGACGTACTCAGGCTCGATCGCGTAGGAGGCACTCGGGTCGTGCTCGGGATCGTGCGGTCCACCGAGGAGGGGATCGGGATGGGGGCTCTGCGAGGTCATGTACCGAGAGTATGTGACCGTCGTCGCGCAAACTACCCCCCGGTAGCAATTGGGAGGGGTTGACACCAGAAATTGGTTTGTAAACCCCCGGTGACGAACCCCGGGTGGGTCAGTGGTGGGTCAACCGGGCCGCCAGCTGCTCGCCGTCGGACCCGTGATCCTGCTCGGCGGCAAGGTCGAACCGGACCCACGCGACGGCGCCCTCGAATCGGTTGTGCACCGGCAGGTAGTCGTCGGTCACCGGGGTGCCCCGGTCGACGCCGACGTTGAACGACTCGTCGAACGAGAAGTAGTAGGCCGTGGTCGCATCGACCCTCCCCTGCCCGGCCTCCCGGCCATCGACCTCGAGGGTGACCACTGCCCCACTGCCCGGCCGTCCACCGTCGTAGTCGAAGCGCATCACCAGCTCGTGGTCGCCGACCCCGAGTGGCCGGTCCGCGCGGATCGTCGTCAGGTCCTGTCCGAAACGGTTGTAGGCATAGGCCGCCACGCCGTCGAGACAATAGAGAGACCAGCCGCCGAATCGGCCACCCTGGGCCACGACCACTCCACTGGTTCCGTCGCGGGTGATCTGCAGGGAGGCGGTGATGGTGTGCGAGCGGTTCTTGACGTTCGGGGCGGCCTCCTCGGTGAGCCGCCCGACCCGGGGGCCGAAGGTCATCGAGCCCCGGCCGTGGTGCAGGTCCAGGCGGCCGGCGACCTGCGGGTTCTCCCGCTCGGTGACCCGGGCGTCGAGCGGGAAGACCTGGTGCCCTCGGGCCTCGTCGGTGAAAACCTGCTGCAGCTCCCGGACGCGCCCTGGCGGCTGGGCGGCCAGGTCGTGGGCCGGGGGGCAGTCGGGGGTCGGGTCGTAGAGCTCCCAAACGTCGTCCTCGAAGGGACGGTCGCTGCTGTTGACCATCTCCCACGGCGTCCCGTGCCGGGTCGCCGCGGTCCACCCCTCATGGTAGACGCCGCGGTTGCCGACCATCTCGAAATACTGCGTCGTACGTCGCTCCTCGGCGCCCGGATCGTCGAAGGAGTAGCGCATGCTGATCCCCTCGATCGGCTGCTGCGCAACGCCACCTACGGTCTCCGGGGCGGGCAGACCAGCGGCGTCGAGCACGGTCGGGAGCAGGTCGATGACGTGGTGCCACTGGTTCCGGACCTCGCCTCGAGACTCGATGCCGTTGCCCCAGCGCACGATCAGGCCATCGCGGGTCCCGCCGTAGTGGGAGGCGACCTGCTTGGTCCACTGGTACGGCGTGTTCATCGCCAGCGCCCAGCCCACCGGATAGATCGGGTACGTCGACGGGCCTCCGAGCTGGTCCAGCCGGGTGTCCATGTAGTCCGTGTCGTCGGAGAAGCCGTGGCCCACGAGATGCTCGCGGAAGGTGCCGTTCGGCCCGCCCTCCCCCGAGGCTCCGTTGTCGCCGAGCATGTAGACGAAGAACGTGTCGTCGAGGACACCGAACTCTTCGAGGGCATCGACGAAACGACCCACCTGGGTGTCGGCGTGCTCAGCGAATCCGGCGTAGGTCTCCATGAACCGCGCGGCCACCCGGCGCCCGGCGTCGTCGAGCTCGTCCCAGTGCGGGATGCCGCTGGACCACGGCGCCAGGTCGGCCTCCTCGGGCACGATCCCGAGCTCCTTCTGTCGCGCGAGGGTGGCATCACGCTGCGCGTCCCAGCCGGCGTCGAACCGGCCGGCGTACTTCTCGATCCACTCGGGCGCGACGTGGAACGGCGCGTGGGTGGCACCGAGAGCGAGGTAGGTGAAGAACGGCTTGTCGGGAGTGAGCGCCTGGTGGGTCGAGACCCAGTCGATCGCATGATCCACCAGGTCCTCGGTGAGGTGGTAGCCGTCCTCGGGGAGCCGGTCGGGTTCGACGGGAGTGGTGCCACAGAAGAGTTGCGGGTACCAGTGGTTCATCTCCGCCCCCATGAACCCGTAGAAGTTGTCGAACCCCTCGCCGGTCGGCCACCGCGTGAACGGGCCGGACGGGTTGACCTCGACCGGCGGCGTCTGGTGCCACTTGCCGAATGCGGCGGTGGAGTAGCCGTTGCCACCGAGGGTCTGCGCCAACGTGCCCGCGCTGGGTGGGCGGAAGCCGGTGTAGCCGGGCTCGGTCGTGGCCATCTCCGATGTCACGCCCATGCCGACGCTGTGGTGGTTGCGGCCGGTGAGCAGTGCCTGCCGGGTCGGGGAGCACAGCGACGTCACGTGAAACCTGCTGTAGCGCAGCCCCTCATCGGCCAAGCGTTCCGCGGTCGGCATCTCGCAGGGGCCGCCGTAGGGCGAGGACGCCCCGAACCCCATGTCATCGATCAGCACGACCACGACGTTGGGCGCTCCGGCGGGCGCCCGGACCGGCGCGACCGGCGGCGGCGACGTGCGGCTCTCCCGTCCGTCCCGATTGGGAGCGGGAAGTTGCACGTCGAGCGGCAGGTGGCGACGGTCAGGGGAGTTCACCTCCCCATCGGAACACACCCGGTCAATGCGTTGACCCGAACTGCTCGTGGCGGTGGTCCGCAGGATCGTTCTCAGATGATGTCGCCGACCTGGACCCTGGCCTCGTCGGCCTCCTGGTCGGTGAGCTTGGCCTGACTCTGCCGCTCGGCCTCGACCCGCCGTCTGTAGTGATCGACCTCATCGGCCCTCCGCGCCTCGTCCCAGCCGAGCTCCGCGGCCATCAGCCTCGCGACCGAATCAGCGGCCGCCACGCCGCGGTCGAACATCTCGATCGAGATGCGGGTACGCCGGGTGAGGACGTCGTCGAGATGCTGCGCGCCCTCGTGGGTCACCGCGTAGACGACCTCCGCGCCCAGGTAGTCCTCAGCGCCGTCCACCGGCTGGGCGAGCTCGGGCCGCTGCGCGACGAGGTCGAGCAGGTCGTCGACCAGGCCGCCGTACCTGCCCAGGAGGTGGTCGATCCGCGCCACGTGCAGGCCGCTGCTCCGCGAGAGCAGCACTCGCTGGTTGGAGCGGGGCTCGAAACCCTCGGCGCCCAGAAGCGGCAGCCGGTCGGTGATCGACTCACGCACGGTCAGGTTCACCGTCGTCTTGAGCGAGTGGGCAGCGGCCTCCACGGCGTCGCGGGCCATCACCCGGTAGGTCG
>JAKDNC010000816.1 GCA_030452025.1 Nocardioides sp.
CGTGCCCCAGGTCGGGGTTGGAGATCAACGTGTACTCGCCCGAGACCGTCTCCTTGTCGAGGGCGCTGGTGGGTGGGGTGTCGTAGACGTAGCCGTTCTCCATTGCCGCATCGGTGGTCTCCTGCCCGTGATCCCAGCGGGCCAGGTGCTCGATGGCGGCGTCGGGACCGTCGCGGTCGATCAGCCACAGCACCGCATCGGCCTCGTCGCCTTGGAGGAACACGACGTTCACCCACCGTTGCACCGGCCCCTCGCCCGCTGCCGCTTCTGCTTCGCTTCCGAGGGCTTCTGTTCCGGTGGTCGTGGCCTCGAAAGCGTCCGCATCGACGCTCTGGGTGGGAGCGGGGTGCCAGGCGATCCGGCCGGCCGTCTGGGAGGCGGCGCCGAGCTGTTCTTCGACCGCGTCCAGGGCGGTGGCGGCGGCGTTGAGCTGCCGGGCTGCGGTACGGGCGTAACGGATGCCGAGGACCTGGTCACCGGCATCGCCGAAGGCGCGGCCCTCGTGCCGGCGATGTCGCTGGGCGATCTGGTCGATGGACTGCTGCAAAGAGCGCACCCCCGCGAGCAGGTCGCCGATCACCCCGTAGGCGTCCTCGGGATGGGCGAAGTCGCGGCTGGCGTGGGCCAGGCCGCGCAGCGCCGCCGATGCCTCGCTGGCATCGGCGACGGGATCGTAGAACGTAGGCATGACGAGCCTCCCAGAGACGTGACGGTGGTGGATGCCCGGCAGGTGCACCACGGCACTCCGGGGCCAGAGCCCTGACCCCGGCGGGTTAGATGCGGCGGGCCAGGGGCAGGGCGGCGGCGGTGAACGCTGCGGCCTGCTGCCCGACGAGCTTGCGGGTCTCGCAGGAGGCTTGGATCGCGGATTGCTCGATGGCCGAGACCGCCGCGTCCAGCTCCTCGGTGGTGGGCGCGGAGATGGCGATGAGCCCGGAGACGCGCAGCACGCCGTGCCCGGCGGTCAGGTCGGCCTCCTGCTGCAAGACGTCCTCGAACTCCGCGGACTGGGCGGCGTCCTCGATCTGCCCGATCCGCCGCCGCTGTGCCGCATCCGAGATGTGCTCGACCTTCTTCTTGCGGATGTCGCGGGCGGCCTGGTCGGTGCGCATCGGGGTGTAGAGCAGCGACAGCGACCGCCCGATCCCGGAGGAGAGCACCAGCGGGGCCAGGAAACCGGGATAGACCATCGAGCGGGGCCACTCGCTGATCCAGAGCACGGCGTGATGGGCCGAATCGGTGCGCAGGCTCGTCCAGGTCTCGGTCACCGCCACCGGCCCGGCCGTGGCCAGCGACTGGCCGAGCTCACCGTGCCGCTCCAGCGTGGCGGCGACGGCCGGATCGTAGGCCGAGCGGAGGATGACGGCGATCTGCCCTGGTGTCAGCCACCCGGTCGGGGTGAGGTCCGCGACTCGGAGCGCAGCGGTCAGGGTGCTCATCTCCTGCCGCAGCACCGCGGCCGCGCCGCGCAACCCGCCGCCGGCGGTCCTGATCTGCCGGGCGGCGGCCTTCATATCCAGCGACAGCGAGATCGGCGTGGCGTGGCGTTCCCCGGCCGGGCCTGCCCGGTCGATGAGCTCCTGGTAGGTGGCCGCCGCCCAGGAGTCGTCCTGGGTGCCGTGGGCGGCCCACCACTCGGCCAGGCCGGTGCCGGAGTCGGGCAGGGTGCGCTCCAGCACCTGGAGGGTCGCGATCCGCCCGCCCCGGCACACCGTCGCCAGCACC
>JAKDNC010000817.1 GCA_030452025.1 Nocardioides sp.
CGGCATCGGCCGCCTGCCACAGCGACTCGCGGAGCAGGGGGCCTTCGAGGTCCGCACCGGCGTCACCGTCCGCGAGCTCCACCGCATCGCAACCGGCTTCGAGCTCGTCACCGGACCGACCTCGAGCCCCGAGCGAATCACCACCGACGAGGTCGTGCTCGCGATCCCCGCCGCTCCGACCGCCCGGCTGCTCAAGGACATCGCCCCCACCGCCAGCAACACGCTCTCCGAGATCGAGTACGCCTCGATGGCGATCGTCACGATGGCCTTCCCCGCAGCCGCAATCGCGCAATTGCGGGATTCGGGCAGTTCCGGTTTCCTCGTCCCACCCATCGACGGTCGGCGGATCAAGGCCGCCACGTTCAGCTTCAACAAGTGGGACTGGGTGCGCGAGGCCGGCGACGGCGTACTCCTCCTCCGGACCTCCCTCGGCAGGCACCGTGAGGAGGCAGCCCTCCAACTCTCCGACGACGAGCTGGTCCAGGTCTCCCGGGAGGACCTCGCCACAGCGACCGGCGTGGAGGCGCAGCCCATCGACGCCCATGTGCAGCGCTGGGGCGGCGCACTGCCGCAGTATGCGGTTGGCCACCTCGACCGGGTGCAGCGGATCCGCGCGACCATCGAGCAGGTCGACGGGCTGGTGCTCTGCGGGGCGGCGTACGACGGGATCGGCATCCCTGCGGTGATCTCCTCCGCGCAGAAGGCGGTCGCCCAACTCGTCGGGGCCTGACCGGGCGCTGAGCCCGACCACGCGGCGGGCACAATGGGGGCATGTCCCACGCAGCCCAGATCCGTGAACTCAACGACCAGATCCGCTACACCATGTGGTCGGTCTTCAAGCTCGACCAGGTCTTTGGCGACGCCGCCAGCGGATCAGACAGGGCTGCCGAGGCCCAGGAGGTCGAGGCGTTCTACGAGAAGCTGGCCGCCGACGACGTCATCGTGCGCGGGACCTACGACGTCTCCGGCTTCCGCGCCGACGCGGACCTGATGATCTGGTGGCACGCCGAGGAGTCGGAGAAGCTCCAGGCCGCCTACAACGCCTTCCGCCGTACGGCGTTCGGTCGCCGCCTCGCCCCGGTCTGGTCGCAGCTGGCGCTGCACCGCCCGGCGGAGTTCAACAAGTCGCACCTGCCCGCGTTCCTCTCCGAGGAGCCCCGTCCGCAGGTGGCCGTCTACCCGTTCGTGCGCTCCTACGAGTGGTACCTCCTCGAGGACGCAGAGCGCCGTCGCCTGCTCGCCGAGCACGGCGGGATGGCCCGCGACTTCCCGGACGTGCGGGCCAACACGGTCCCGGCCTTCGCGCTCGGTGACTACGAGTGGATCCTGGCGTTCGAGGCCGACGAGATGTATCGCATCGTCGACCTGATGCGTCACCTGCGCGGCTCGGAGACCCGGCGCCACGTGCGTGAGGAGGTGCCGTTCTACACCGGCACCCGCACCGCTCCCGCAGAGCTGCTGGATCGCCTCCCCTGAGGAACGCCCTCCACACCTGCCGCGCTGGTGGGAAGATGCGGAGTGATCGCTCGCTCGGTGGTCCTTGAGGGATGAGTCGGGGCCACCGCGCGAGCGATCGTGTCCGGTCCGCTCGGACACTGGTCCGAACAGTTCCGGTGGGAGGACCGGTGGGAGGGCCGGCGATCTCCACGCCTTGATTCAGCCACCCGGCCCGCCACATGACAAGGGAGATCGGCGCATCCGCCGAGACTTCTCCCGGT
>JAKDNC010000818.1 GCA_030452025.1 Nocardioides sp.
CGGCGAAGTAGACATCGGGCCAGCGGGACCAGTAGGTGGCGAGGAACCGCTGGTCGTCGCCCTGGTCGTCCAGGAGCTGCCCAAGACCCGCTCGGGCAAGATCATGCGGCGTCTGCTGCGCGACGTCGCTGAGAAGCGCGAGATCGGGGACGTCACCACTCTCGCCGACTCGAAGGTGATGAACCTGATCCAGGAAGGGATGAGCTCCTCCTCGGACGACTGATCACAAGTCCGCCCGGTCTCGCGCCGGTGCGGGTGAGCTGCTCGTTGTCGCGCAATTGCGGCCGTTTGACATGTAGATCGACGAAATCCGTGTCATTCGGCCGCAATTGCGCCTTCACAAGCATGAGCCCACCTCACACGTCACGGCCCCTGTGGATAACGCAAGCAGCCGGTCTCCCGCTCGGGCACCATCTTTGAGCATGATCCAGAAGTTCGACGCCAGCCAGCCCTTCACCCGTGCGGACGCAATGGCCGCCGGAGTCGATCCCCGCGTGCTGCGTACGTCGTCCTACCGGCGCGTTCTGCGCGGAGTCTGGATAGCAAGCGAGGCCTGGACGCCGTACACGCCGATATTCTCGGCCCTGAAGCTCCATCCCCGGGGCGCCGTCGCCACACACTTCAGCGCCGCCCGACTTCTTGACCTTCCAGTTCCCGACAGTCCCTTCATCCATGTGACTGTGTTCGACCCCCTCGATCGCCGGTTCCGGGCCGAGGTCAAGTCACACGTGACCACCCGGAAGATCTCGGTGACACACCGACACGGGTTGCCGTGCACGTCCCCCCTGAAGACGTTCGTGGACCTGGCTGGCCACACATCGCTGGTCGACATGGTCGTGCTGGGCGATGCCATGATCAAGAAGTACGTCATCTCCGTGGACGACCTGGTCGAGTACTGCGCGAACAGCACCGACTACTACGCCGGACTCGCGCGTCTCGCTGCGTCGTACGTTCGGAAAGGTGTGGACTCACCGATGGAGTCCCGACTACGGATGCTGCTCGTGCTCGCAGGCCTGCCCGAGCCGACCGTGGACTTCAGGTTGTACGACGAGTTCGGGAACGTTCGCCGTCGTATCGACCTCAGCTACCCCCATCTGCGACTGGCCATCGAGTACGACGGACGCCACCACATCCGCTTCGGCCAGTGGAAGGGAGACATCGAGCGCCGCGAAGATCTGGGCGATGAGGACTGGGTGATCCTGACCGTCATCGCCGAGGGGGTCTTCAAGGTCCCGGAGGAGACCATCGAGCGAGTCAGGCGGAAGATCCTGAGGCTCGGCGGTGGACCACTGCCGTCGATCAATCCGGCTTGGTTGAGCCACTTCGCCGCCTGAGCCGGATCACGGGCTGGCGCAGGCGACGGAGTTGATGCGCGAAATCGCGCAATTGCGGCCGTTTGACATTGAAATCGCCGATTCACATGTCACTCGGCCGCAATCGCGCGGAAACGAGCAGACAAGCCAGCGACCTGCAACGGCCGCCCGCTGCAGGGACGGAAAGGGTCAGCGGGCGCGGCGCGAGAGGCGCTCGATGTCCATGATCACGACCGACCGCGGCTCCAGACGGAGCCAGCCACGCGAGGCGAAGTCTGCGAGCGCCTTGTTGACCGTCTCGCGGGAGGCGCCGACCAGCTGGGCGAGCTCCTCCTGGGTGAGGTCGTGGTGGACGTGAACGCCGTCGTCGGCGGTGCGGCCGAAGCGGTCGGCGAGGTCGAGCA
>JAKDNC010000819.1 GCA_030452025.1 Nocardioides sp.
GACCACGACCATCCGCCGGCGCATGGCCTGCTTGATCGTGGCGTTGGCCTCCTTGGGGGTCAGCAACGGGTAGTCGCGCTCGACCACCTCCACCTTGTCCACGTCCACGAGGTGGTTGACCCGCCCGTAGACGACGAAGAACGTGAACCCCGACCCCATCGGTCTGGCGTGGACGACCATCGCCGGGTCCATCCCCATCTTGTTGGCCAATTGCGCGGCCGCACCTTCGGCGACCTTGGAGTGTGGCATCGGCAGGGTGAAGGAGAGCTGGACCATGCCGTCCCCGGTGGCGTCCCCGTAGGGACGCAGGATGTTGCTCTGCTCGGTCACTTCTCCTCCAGGATCTCAGAGGCGGGGTTGTAGTAGGCGGCGGACTTCTTCGCCACGCCGTCAAGCCCGCGACCGGAGTCCGGGGGGCGTTTCATCAGGCCGAACGTGCCGTCGGCGATCGCGTCGAGCAGCCCGGCTCCGGACCCGGACGGAGCCGAGTCGACGATCTTCTCCATCAGATCGATCGACTCCCCCAGAACCTGGCGGGCGCGTTGAGCGATGAAGCCGTCGGGGGCTGGACGGAAGTCCTCGTGCAGGTTGCCGGCGGCGTTCATCACGTAGCGCACGTTTTGCAGGGCCAGATCACGGTCGGAGAGCCACGGCGTCACCACCGCCTCGGTCATCATCCCGACCAGGAGGATGTCCTGTCCGGTCAGCGCCCCGGCGAGATTGAAGAACCCGTCGAGCAGGTAGCCACGGAAGACGTCGCCGGTCATGTGCCGCGTCGGGGGCATCCACTTCAGCGGTGCGTGTGGGAAGAGGTCCCTGGCGAGCATCGCGTGGGCCAGCTCGAGCCGGAACGAGTCCGGGACCTCCGGGTCGATCTCGAAGGCGTGCCCCAGGCCGAGTTGCCAGTCCTCGAGCCCTGCTTCCTTGGCGAAATATTCGTTGAGCAACTGGCTCGTGGTGACCGTGTGCGCCGCCTCGATCGCATCGGCTGTGGTGAGGTAGTTGTCTTCGCCGGTGTTGATGATGATGCCCGCGCGGGCGTGGATCTGACGGCTGAGCCGCTGGTCGACGAAGGTTCGGATCGGGTTGATGTCGCGGAAGAGGATGCCGTACATCGAATCGTTGAGCATCATGTCGAGACGCTCCATGCCCGCCAACGCTGCGATCTCGGGCATGCACAGCCCGGACGCGTAGTTCGTCAGCCGGATGTAGCGGCCGAGCTCGCGGCTCGTCTCGTCCAGCGCCTCGCGCATGAGCCGGAAGTTCTCCTGCGTGGCGTAGGTGCCGGCGAATCCTTCGCGCGTCGGGCCCTCGGGGACGTAGTCGAGCAGTGATTGCCCCGTGGAGCGGATGACCGCGATGACGTCGGCACCCTCACGCGCGGCCGCCTGCGCCTGCGGGATGTCCTCGTAGATGTCCCCGGTGGCCACGATCAGGTAGATCCACGGTTTGCGTGGGGCGTCCCCCACCTTCTTGATCAGCCGATCCCGCTCCTTGCGACGCGCGTCCATTCGTCGTACGCCGACTGCGACGTGCTTGCGGGAGGCCTTCGCGGCCTTGGTCGCTGCCGTCCCCTCCGGGAGCCGGAACCGGACCGAACCTGCCGACGCCTTCTGGGCAAGGGTGACCAGGTCCTCGGCCTCGCCGCGCAGCAGCGCGTCCCACACGGGCAGGGCAACGCCGTGCTCCAGGCCTCCTTGGTCAGCCAGGTCG
>JAKDNC010000820.1 GCA_030452025.1 Nocardioides sp.
TCGCCGGTGACTATGTGCGCTGCGACCTACCGGTGGCACTCATGGAACGTGCCGCAACGACCGGTTACATAGCGGCCAATCATCTGCTCGCCTCGTGGAGAGTCGAGGGAACCGCACTGTGGTCACCACCTCGCCGCGGCCTGCTGAGACGCGGGGTGCTGGGGCGAATGAGACACCGATGACCGACCAATCTTTCACCAACATCATTGCAAATCACAGGGAGGATCTCATGACCGCCGATTGGAAACGCTTCATCATCCCGTCCGCTGTGTGTGCCGGAGCGGCCACGCTCGGGGCACTCGGGACGAAAGTCGATTCCGCCTGGTATACGAATCTGAAGAAGCCCGCCTGGCAACCACCGGGCAAGGTGTTCGGCCCCGCATGGACAACTCTGTACTCATTGACAGCATTCGCATCGGGGCGAGCGCTGAATCGCCTGTCGAACAGTCGGGACCGGCGAGCGTATCTGGGTGAGTTGGGTGTCAACATGGCAGTCAATGTGGCGTGGAGCTGGCTGTTCTTCTCCGCCCGTCGCCCGGACGCTTCTCTCCTTGCGTCGGCCGTGTTGGAAGCCTCGACTCTGAGACTGCTGAAGAGGGCCGCCACGGTCGATCGGGTGTCGGCTGCCGCCCTCGCGCCGTACGCGGCGTGGGTGGGATTCGCAACCGTCCTCAACGCGGAGATCCTCCGTCTCAATCCCGACGAAACGAGCCGGTGCCTGGCACTCACTCAAACGAAGAGCGCCTGATGGCCGCTGCCGACGAGAGCCTCACCCTGGTGTGGTTTCGAGACGATCTGCGTGTCAGCGACCACTCAGCTCTTACGGCCGCGCGTGCCGACGGCCGCGTCATCGCAGTGTGGATCCGTGAGGTCCGCGATGAAGAGGGCCTGGGGCCCAGACCGTTAGGCGGGGCAAGCCGGTGGTGGGCGCACGAATCGCTGGCAGTTCTCCACCAGGAGCTCGCTGCTCTGGGCATCCCACTGCTCTTCGCCGCAGGAGAGGCGGCCGCGATCATCCCGCAGCTGGCCAGCAGCCTCGGCGTCGGTGCGGTCCGGTGGTCGCGCCGCTATGCTCCGGCCTCGCGGACTCTCGACAGCCAGATCAAAACCGTGCTAGATGATCAGGGCATCGCAGTCCATTCCCACAGTGGATCTCTCCTCGTCGAACCCTGGACGGCCGCACCTCAGGGTGGTGACCACTACAAGGTCTTCACCCCATTCTGGAAGGCCGTGTCCGGACGCGAGGTCGGTGACGTGCTGCCGACGCCGGAATCACAGACCCCGTTGGCCCCCGCTCTGGTGGAATCGGCACGGGCCTGCCCAGCTGTGACCGATCTCGACGGGCTGGGGCTCCTCGACGGCACAGAGACCGGTTCAGGAGATTTCGCTGCAGCCCAGGGGCCACGGTGGTGGCAGGACACCATCGCCTGCCACTGGTCGCCGGGAGCCCGGGGTGCCGGCGACCAGCTTGAAGATCTGGCGGCAGGCATCAACGGCTACAGCACCACAAGGGATGTCCCCGCAGATGCGACGAGCACCTCTCGACTCTCGCCGAGGCTGCGGTTCGGTGAACTGTCACCGCGGCAGCTCCTCCACGCCGCACGAACGACGACGTCGGTCACCCCAGAAGATCGCGCAGCATGGATCCGTCAGCTCTACTGGCGCGAATTCTCCTGGCATCTGACCTATCACTACCCCGACATCGACTACAC
>JAKDNC010000821.1 GCA_030452025.1 Nocardioides sp.
CCGTCGATGTCGAGTGCACGGCGGATTGCGTCACGACTCGGGTATGTGGACAGATCGTCGAGTTCATTCCAGTCGATCGCCATGATGCCGTCTGATGAGAACTCATTCCACTCCGATGCCCGGCTTCCGGGGGAGTAGAGCCAGTAGTGCCGTGCACGTGGCTCGGCCAGCGCATCATGCTCTGAGCCTGGATGCGCCGAGATGGTTTCTGGTCCGTGGTGAGGGCTGATTCTTCGCGTGGAGAGGGGTCGAATCGTCGGTGGGCGTGAGGGGGTTGCCGGTCTGTCCGGCTTTTCCACTGTCGGTTCCTTCTCGTCGGGGCAGAAGCTGCTGGTCAGGTGCGGGAGGGGAGCTCTGTGGTGGTGTCGAAGAGCATCTCCCAGCCGTGTTGCCAGGGCCAGTTCCGCGGTAGGTGGAGGGTCCAGGTCCGGGCGCCGTTGGCGATCCGGGCGGGCAGGCGTATCAGCTGATCGCGGATGGTCGCTGTCCGGGCACGAGCGTGCAGCCTTGAGGCCAGGACTCCGGCGGCTCGGGTGAGGTTGTAAGCGATCGCGGCCAGCACGCTCCAGGCACTGTTGGCGGTGAACTTCCCGGAGGGGCAGTGGGCCAGCGGCCCGCCCTTGAGGTCGGCAATGACCTGCTCAACGATCGCGTGATCACGATGCGAAGCCTCGGCTTCCAGCATCTGAAGCGGTGAGTCGGTGAACACCGCGTGATGGCGGTGAGCGGCCAGCAGTTCGTCCTGGCCGGCCCCGGCCGGGCCGGGGTTCAACCGCTTCACCCGGCGCACGATCAACCTCGCCGTGACGTGCTGGTTCTTTCTCCGCGAGGTGAAGGCGGTGTAGTCGATCTCGGCGACTTCTGCGTCGGAGACCCAGCGTTGTTCCGCCTCCTCCCAGAGCGCGTGGGGGTACTTGATTCCCTTCCAGAGGGTCTCGGGGATGCGGGAGATCGCGGCGATCACGCTGGGATTCATCCGGGCAGTGATCGAGAAGCGGGCCCCTCCGTTGCGGGCTGCGGCCACCGTCTCGTGCTGGTAGTAGGCACTGTCCGCGCGGACCGTGACCAGGTTTCCGGCTCCGCAGCGGCGGGCGGTGGCCAGTGCCTCCCCGATCAGTTTCCCCGCCCCGTGGGCCGAGGCAGACGCGCCCCGGCGCAGCCGGATTCCAGCGATCACGGGTGCTGCTTGCAACGTCGAGAGCGTTGCGACCTGTGCGTTCAACCCCTTCACGCCGGAGTAGCCATACCCGGTGGCCTGCTTCGCATACCCGTAAGTGGCGCGGATCGTGTCATCGATATCGACATAGGCGACCGCCTCGGCGCCGGCCAGCAGTCCCGGCACCCGGGAGGCAAGGCCACGCAGCAGGCGGGAGGCGACCGCGTCCAGCTGTCGCACGTGCCCGAAGGTGTAGCCGCGCAGATGGGTGCCCAGCGTGGTCGCCGCCCGCGTCTGATCGAAGGCCTTCCCCATCCCGCCGTGGCGCAGCAACCCCATATCCGAGATGCTGTCCGCGCCCGCGATCATGCCCGCCACCAGCGAAGACACCTTCACTCCCGGATTCGCGCCCGCCGACTGGGGGACCGTGACGTGCTCGTCGACCAGGCTCGATAGGCCCGCGGACTCCGCGAGCGCCATCACCGGCACCAATCCCGCCGCGCCGATCAGGTTGTCATCATCGAACCGGGCAGAGAACTTATGCGAGACTTTCAC
>JAKDNC010000822.1 GCA_030452025.1 Nocardioides sp.
CATTTCAAGCCATCACTACGCCCCCAAGTGGGGCCACTTCAGACTGGCACATTCAGCCAGCCATCGTTGGGTCCAGGGCCAGTGCGCGGGTAGGTGCAGCACGCGGCGGCGTTGGGGGCGGGCCAGGTGGGCTGGGACGTTGATGATCTGACGACGCAGGGTGGCGCCGCGGGCCACGGCCAGTTGGCCGGTGCTCCGTGTTGCGGCGGCGCGGAGCAGGTTGTGGGCCATGGCCGCGCAGATCGCCCACGCATGATTCGCGCCGAACCGGCCTGAAGGTAGGTGGGCCAGGGGCCCGTCGATCAGGTCGGCGAAGACGGTCTCGATGATCGCGTGCCGCCGGTGGGTCACATCGGCCACGGTGACCGGGTCGGTGTTGTTGGTGAAGAAGGGGTGGTGGCGCCACACCGGGAACAGCTCTTCGAGCTTGGTCTGGTCGCGGACCCGGCGCACGATCAGGCGGGCGGTGACCGGCGCTTCGGTGGTGGCGAACGCGGTGAAGGTGACCTCGGCGACCTGGGCATCAGAGACCAGTTCACCGGTCTCCGGATCTGCTACGGCACCGGGGTAGTCCACCGGCCTCCAAGCATCCTCACTGATGGAGGCGATCGCACGGGTGACCGCGGGGTTCTTGGTCAGCACGAACGAGAACTCCACGCCCTCGCCCAGGCAGGCGTTGACCACGGAGCTGGTGCCGTAGGCCGAATCGCCACGGACCAGGATCTTCTCACTGGCCCCGCACGCGCGGGCCGTGCGGATCGCCTCACGCGCCATCGAGTCCGCGCTACGACCTGAGCCCGCTTTGCCGGCACGGAGTCGGATCCCCGCGACCACCGGCGCAGCAGCCGGGGTGCTGATCGCGGTCGCCAGCGGGGAGAGGCCCTTGCGGAGCACCTGCTTGCCCGAGATCTTGGTGTGTCCGAAGCTGGCGCCCTGTTTGGCGTGTCCGTAAACCGGACGCAGCAGCGAATCGATGTCGACGTACGCCTGGGTCTCGATGCCGGGTAACAGGTCGGTCCGCTCGGCCAGCCCGACCAGGTGCGCCCGAGCGGCCGAGGCGAGCTGGCTGGTGTGACCGTGGGTGAACGAACGCAGGAACTGGCCCAGCGTCGCCGGCGCGTACACAGAGGCGAAGAGTTGCTTCATCCCACCCGAACGGATCAGGTCCAGATCATCGATACTGTCCGCGCCTGCGGCCATCCCGGCGATGATCGAGGTGAGCTTCCCGGCCGGGTTCACCCCCGCCGAGGCTACCGGCGAGGTCTTGATCTTGACCCGCTCGCTGACCAAGTCCGAGAGCCCGGCCTGCTCAGCCAGTTCCATCACCGGAACCAGGCCAGCACACGACACGAGCCGCTGGTCATCGAAGAGCGGCGTGGCTTTGGACCAAGGGTGGTGTAGTTTCACTTTCAGTGCCTTCTGGGTTCGGCTGAATCATGGTCTCGACAATCACGATTCTCCCTGCACAGAAGGCACTTCTACGTTCAACCCGCCGCACCAACACCGCTGAAGCCCAGCCGCTCCACGGATCGAGGTTTAGTGCCTCAACCCAGCCATCCAAAACCACATCACCGCAGGTCAGCGACCTACGGCACCGAAAATCACGAGGCAGTGACCGAACTCAGGACGAGAACGAGCCGGAGACAACCGCCCACGTCGCCTACGAGGTGCTCTGCCGCCAGCACCACCGGCGCAAGCTCACCGCTGCGC
>JAKDNC010000823.1 GCA_030452025.1 Nocardioides sp.
CTCCACGTAGTGGGTCGAAGTTGCCGGCCGGGCCGGACTTCCATCCGAAGCCTCTACGCTGAGTACTCCAGTGGCGAGCTGATCACGATGGTGTCGAGCTTCCGCCTGGTCCGCGTGGGGATGGCGCGCCTCGTCCGATGGCCGGATCGCACCGTTCGGATGTAGTGGTGCAACACCAGCATCCGCAGCATCGAACACGCCCTCCCATTCGCGAAGGGCGGCCCGGGCTGCGGTGGACGTGCCGGCACACGTGTTCGTCCACGTCTCAGGCGGCATGTTGTTGCTCTCCTGATTCGTGGTCGGTCTGGTCGTCGGGGCGTTCGACGAGGCGGCCTTTCTCGAAGGCCGCGCCAGCGCGGACGAGGGCGACCAGGTGGGGTGCGTTCACGGCCCGCCAGCGGGTCTGGGCGGACTCGATCAGCTTGAACGCCATCGCGATCCCGGCAGCCCGGGAACCGGGGCCCTTGGTGACGCGCTGGCGCAACCGGACGGTGGCGAAGGTCGACTCGATCGGGTTCGTGGTGCGCAGGTGGACCCAGTGCTCGGCGGGGTAGTCGTAGAATTCCAGCAGCACATCGAGATCGTCGGCGATCTTCGCGACCGCCTTGGGCCACTTGACGCCGTACTCGTCGGCGAAGGTTGCCGCGGCGGCTTCGGCGTGGGCGCGGTCTTCGGCCTGCCAGATCTCGGCCAACGCCTTCTTCGCGCCCGGCTGGGCGGACTTGGGCAGCGCGTTGAGCACGTTGGCGATCTTGTGGAACCAGCAGCGCTGTTCCCGGGTGGCCGGGAAGACGTCGCGGACGGCGGACCAGAACCCCAGCGCCCCGTCGCCGATCGCGAGGACCGGGGCGGCCATCCCGCGGCGTTTGCAGTCGCGCAGCAGGTCGGCCCATGACTCGGCGGACTCGCGGTGGCCGTCATCGAGGGCGATCAGCTCCTTGGTGCCGTCGGCGCGGACGCCGATCATCACCAGCAGGCAGATCTTGTCCTGGTTCAGGCGGACCTTGAGGTGGATCCCGTCGACCCAGACGTAGACGTAGTCGGTGTCGGCCAGCGACCGGGTGTTGAACGCGACCGCCTCGCCCTGCCACTGGCCGGTCAGCCGGGTGATCGTTGCTGGCGAGAGCCCGGCAGCCGAGCCGAGGAACTGCTCCAGCGCCGGCGCGAAGTCGCTGCTGGAGAGCCCGTGCAGGTACAGCAGCGGCAGCACCTCAGCGACCTGTGGGGACTTGCGTGCCCAAGCAGGCAGGATCGCCGAGGCGAACCGTTTGCGCTGCCCGGTGGTCTCGTCGACGCGTCTGTCGTTGACCCGCGGCGCGGTCACCGGCACCGCGCCGGCCGCCGTGGTCACCTCCCGGGCATCGTGATAGCCATTGCGCACCACCAGCCGGTGACCGTTCTCGTCGACCTCGTCGGCGTGGGCATCGACGTAGGAGGCGACCTCGGCCTGCAACGCGGCTGCGAGCATCTGCCGGGCACCGTCGCGCACGATCGCATCCAGCAGCGACGATCCGTCCGCCGCGCCGTCGTCGTGGTTGGCGTCATCGTTGTCGGGGACTATCTTGAGCATAGGGCGTACCTTCCCGAACCAGCGCTCCAACGCCGGTCCTTGATCAGAGTCTTGGTTCCTTGCAGATCATCCTCGGGAAGGTGCGTCCCTTGCACGCCACCTCGCCGAGAGCCATCCACAGGTTCTGATCATTCCTC
>JAKDNC010000094.1 GCA_030452025.1 Nocardioides sp.
GGTGACGCCCTCACCGGCGCGCTGCTGGCCCACCTGGCGGACGGGAGTGACCTGGTCTCCGCCACGCGCAAGGCCGTGCACGCCGCAGCCAAGGCCGTGGCGAGGCCCGGCGCTCGCTGATCACCGCTTCACCCTCACCCGGACGATCGGCGAGAGCGACCTGGCGACAGTTGTCGTCCCGAGGTAGCGGGCCCGCACCTTGTGCCTGCCCACCGCGAGCCGCAACCGCGTCACCGCGTGGCCATGGCCGAACCGGACCCTCCTCACCACCCTGCCGTCGACCAGGAACGCGACCCGGCCACCAGGCTTGATGCCGGTCGCGGTGACCCGGGCCCAGAGGACCACCGGCCTGCCCACGCGCACCTTGGTCCTGTTCACGGTCACCTTCACCGACGACTTCGCCCTGGCCACCCGCCCGGTCGGATCAGACACCGCGACACCGGCTCTCTTGCCGGGCTTGGTCGCCCTGACCCGGAGGGAGATCCGCTTGCCGACATCGGCGCGACGCAGGCGATACCGCACACCCTTGGCGCCAGCGATCCGCCTTCCGTTGCGCAACCACTGGCGGTTGAACCTCAGACCCTTGGTGTTCCAGGATCCTGGTGTCGACCTCAGCAACGAGCCGAACCGCACCGAACCGTTGACCTGCGGCGCCACGACCGCGGCGATGGACTCGACGTCGGCCAGCGTCACCGTCGTCCGGCGCATCACCTCCGCGTTGCCTGCCACGTCGGTCGAGGCGTAGTCGACGACATGTTCGCCGTAGCCCTCGACGGTCACAGGCTTCCCGCTCTCGACCTGCCACTGGCCGCCGTCGACCCGGAAGGCTGTGTGCTCCACCCCGCTCAGGGCGTCGGCCGCAGCAAAGCTCACCCTGGCCCTGTCCGACCCTTCGACGCCCGGCTTCTGGGTCACGGTGACCTCGGTGGTCGGCGCGGTCGCATCGATCCACACCGGCACGCTCTTGGGCTCGGACCGGTTGCCGTTCGTGTCCTTCGCCCGGAAGGACAGCTCGTGCCTGCCCTCGCCCGAGATCGACACAGGTCCGACGTAGTCCTGCCACCCTGCGGACTCGCCTGTCTCCACGACCGGGTTCGTGTCCCGGTTGTCGGCTGCCTCGACCGAGACTTGAGCCTCAGAGCGGAACCAGCCGTGGTCGCCCGAGGTCCCCGAAGAGACATACGCCGACACATCAGGCACCTGGGTGTCCTCCGGCACCGCCAACACCCAGGTGTCAGCGATGGACGGGTCATAGAAGCCCGAGGCACCCTCTGGATACTCGAACCTCACCCGCACCTTCCCGTCGTTGGCGAGCAGGGACGCGTCGTCGATCAGAGCGTCGTACACCTTGATCCCCTCGCCGCCCTCAGCGCGCGCCACCGTCTGGCTCTTCACCAGCACGTCGTCGACGTAGATTTCGTACTTCTTCGTGTGCGCGCCGTCGTAGGTCTCGATGTTGCGCAGGATGAACGGTTTGCCTGCCGGGACGTCGAGCTCGACCGAATACCACGACCCGGGGAAGTTCGAATGGGAGTAGCGGCGGGTGTAGCCCGCCTCCGTGCTGGTCCCGCTGCTCTCCGATGCCTGGATCCCGTGCGCGTCCTCGGAAGGCGCGTCACCGAAGTCGACGTGGTCGATCGTCTCGGCTGTCGGCGGGGCCACCAGGTCGAAGGAGGGCATCGCCGTTGCACTCGCGAGGACCGCTCCGGGCCTGCGGAACTCCACGGTCGCTTCGACGGCGCCGCCCACGACGTCGAGCGGGAGCACGGCGGGCACCTTGACGTCGACCGTCTCTCCGGACGGCACGAGCGTGTCGTCGGAGGACACCGGACGGAGTCCCCCGGGCAGCTCGACAACAGCATGGCCCCGGACGTCTGTCGCACTGTTGTTGGTGATCGGCACGTCGACCACGGTGTGCTCCGGCGGGTCGGTCTCGGCCGTCGTCGCAGTGACGTCCCCGATCTCGACTCCGGAGGCCACGGTGGCCCACCCGGACGTCTCGTCGTTGACGGTGAAGGTCTCCCCGTCGGAGGTGAACGTGGCCTCGAGGGCAGCGTCGTGGGCCCCGGGCACTGCATTCTTCGGGACAGTGAACTCGACAGGAAGCTGAACGCTCTCCCCCGCAGGCACCCGCGCCACCGAGGCGGCCTGCTCATCCCACCCGTCAACGGCAACGGTCGCGGCCAGATCGCTCAGATCGCTCTCACCGGTGTTGGCCACCTCGATCGTGCCGGCAACCGTCTCGCCGGGAAGGACCTCTCCCGCGACCGGGGGAAGGGCCACGGAGATGCCCATGTTGCTGGTGACGGCGGCGACCAGCCGTGTCTCGATCCCGGCCAGGCGACGGTCAATGTCCCCCTTGACCGGTCCGTCCACGTCGGACTCGTCGAGCCAGGCGCGGAGGTCCCGGACCTCGGTGAGTGCCGCCTGGAGCTCGGTCTGCGAGGCCGCGCTGTCGTCGTCGAGCAGCGCCGTCAGCGCCGAGATCACGTGGTCGGATGCGGTCTCGAGGCTGGCGTCGATGTGGTCTGCGTCCGCGATGACCAGGTCGCCGGCCTCTTCGACCTCATCGACATGCGTGCGCAGGGCAGCCAGGTCGTCGATGATCGAGCCGAGCAGGCGGTTGCCCTCGGTGACGGCGAACTCGTAGTGGCCGGACCCGACCGTCGCGGTCACCCGCCCGTCCTTCGACACGACGTCCTGGACGGCTTCGACGTCTGTGAGGAAGCTGCCGCCCTCGGTCACGGACCAGGCGTTGTCTGCCGGGAGCACCACGTCGGCCGTGGTGTTCACCGGCACGTCGACGCTCAGGGTCAGGTCGTCCCCGCTCGAGTCCCAGTCGGTGGCGATCGTGCCGAACACAGTGTCGAGCTCGCCCCCTCCATGGGTGAGTGGACCGTTCATCGACGGCTCGATCCGCGACTTCTTGTAGCCCGGTTCGGCCGCTGCGATGCCGCCGATGTTCTGGTACATCCAGTCGCCCACTGCGCCGTAGGCATAGTGGTTGAAGGAGTTCATCCCCGCGTCACCGAAGGACCCGTCGGGCATGATCGAATTCCAGCGCTCCCACATGGTGGTGGCGCCCTTGGCGACCTCATAGCCCCAGGACGGGTAGTCCTCGTGCATCAACATCGTGTAGGCCAGGTCGTCGCGATCGATGCTGCTCAGCGCCGGGAGCAACCAGGGCGTGCCGAGGAAGCCGGTGGTCAGATGGTTGTCGCTCCCGTCAAGCTTGGCGACGAACTTCGCGCCCACCGCCTCACGCTGGGCGTCCGGGACGAGGTCCATGCCCAGCGCCATGGCATACGCCGTCTGGCTGTTGCCGCTGACCGTCCCGTCGGCGCTCACGAACTCGTCGACAAAGGCAGCACGCACGTCGTCGGACAGCGTGGCGTATTCCGCTGCGTCAGCATCCTTGCCGATCGCGCTGGCCATCTCCGACATCATCCGGGCGTCCTCGGCAAGGTAGGCCGTGCCCATCACCGAGGTCGGGGTCGGGTCGTCGAGGTTGAGCCAGTCGCCCCAACCGCCACGGCCCTCGTCGATCAGGTCGGCTCCCGCGTGGTCGCGGACGTAGTCCATGAACGCGGACATCTCGGGATAGAACTGTCGGGCTGTGGACGCATCCCCGTAGCTGCTCCACAGGGCATAGGGCACCGTGATTCCGGCGTCCGACCAGCCCGTCCCGCTGCCACAGCAACCGACCGGCGGCTCGGGAGCGATCCCGGGGAGGTCCCCGTTGTCGAACTGCGCATCGCTCATGTCCTGCATCCACTTGGACAGGAAGGCGCGGGTGTCGGCCAGGTAGCTCGCGGTCGGAGCGAAGACGTTGATGTCCCCGCTCCAGCCGAGGCGCTCGTCGCGGGCCGGGGTGTCGGTGGGGATGGAGAGGAAGTTGCCCCGCTGGCCCCAGGAAATGTTGCTGACCAGCTGGTTGAGCATCGGGCTGGAGGTCTCGAGGTCCCCGGTCACGGGGAGGTCGCTTCCCCAGACCACTCCAGTCACGTCCTCGACCGTGGGCGGAGTTGCGGCGCCGGTGATCTCGACGTACCGGAAGCCGTGCTGGGTGAACTTCGGTTCGTAGGTGATCGTCCCGTCGGCGCCGAACGTGTAGTGGTCGGTCACCTTGGCTGCACGCAGATTGGCCGTGTAGAGCGACCCGTCGGGGTTGAGCACTTCGCCGTAGCGGAAGGTGACGGTGTCGCCGGCCTTGCCCTGCAGCGTCATCCGGGCCACGCCGACCATGTTCTGGTCGAGGTCGTAGATGAACGTTCCCGGTGACGGTTCGGTCCGTTCGACCGACTCGAGCTCCTCGGTCGTGCGGACCGGTTCGTCAGGTTGCGGCACCAGTAGGTCCGTGGCGGTTTCCGCCACCGCGACGGGATTCCAGTTGCCGTCGTCGAAGCCGGGCTGGCTCCAACCCGGCTGGGCGTGATTCGCGTCGTAGGTCTCTCCGTCGATGTTGTCTGTGAACACGTAGGGGCCCGCGTGGGTCGTCCAGGATTCGTCGGTGTCGACCCAGTCGCTGGTGCCGTCGGAGTAGTCGATGCGTAGCCGGGCGATCAGCGAGAGGTCGTCGCCGTACACGCCGGGGCCCCACATGCCGACCTTGCCGGCCCACCAGCCGTCGGCGAGCTCGGCTCCGAAGGAGTTGGCCCCGTCGGTGAGCAGGTCCGTCACGTCGTAGGACTGGCTCTGGATCCGGGTCGTGTAGTCGGTGAAGCCGGGTGCCAGGTGCTGGTCGCCGACTTCCTCACCGTTGATGTTCAGCGCGTAGATGCCCCGGGCCGACGCGTACACCCGAGCACGGGTGATCGACTTGCCACCGGCGGTCTCGAAGTCCTTGCGCAGCAGTGGGCGGTTCTCATCGGGAGAGCGCCAGAGCGTCTCGAGGTTGCCCTTGACCTCCAGGCCGTCCTCGACGACGGTTCCTCCGGTGAACGGGTTCCCGGAGGTGAAGTCGGTGTCCAGGAGCATGTCACCGGTCTTGGCAGTCACGCGTACGGCGTGCACGGTCGCCGCCTCCGTGCCTTCGGTGGCCTCCGACGACCGGAAGCCGACGAATCCCTTGTCGAAGGTCGGGTCCTGCCGGGTGTCGATCACCTGCCCGTCGAGCTTGGTGGTGATCGTGCTTCCCTCGAAGGTGACGGCCATCGTGTGCTCGCCGGTGGCGAGCTCTTCGGCCGAGATGACCGACGAGATGTCCTTGCTCTCGATCAGCTCGAAGTTGCCGTTGATCTTGGTGTGGGGGCGAAAGCGGGGCGTCCCGTCGGCGACGCTGAGCTGCCACATGTAGCCGTTGTTGAGGTTGGCTGTCCGCACCAGCGGCGCGAAGACAAGGTTGTCGATGGTGAAATCGAACTCGGCCGTGTAGTCGGTCCAGCGATTGACCTCGGTCCCGGCCGGCTCGCCGATCCAGTCGGCGTCGCCCCAATCGTCTGCAGTGAGCATCCCGGTCTCGAAGGTGGCGGGCTCACTCCACCCGGAGGCCTGGTCGTCGCCGTCCCAGATCCGGACCTGCCAGTGGTAGCTGGTCTGCGAGTCCAGCGCCGGTCCGTCGTAGGGAACGTCGACCTGGCGGTCGGAGTCCACCTTGCCGGAGTCCCAGACGTCAGCCGACTCGAGGGTCTCGGCGCTGGAGGCGATCCGCACCTCGTAGGCAGACTGCACCACGCCGCGGGCCTCGGACTCGGAGGACCAGCTCAGGCTGGGCGCCGAACCGGGGATCCCCAGGGGGTCCTCGCGACCGTTGGTCGTCAGGTCGACCACGGTCAGCTGATCCTCGGCGGCGCTCGCCGGTGAGGCCGAGAGCGCCACGGGCGCAATGGCCACCCCTGCGGTGAGGACGAGTGAGACGAACACGGATCGGACGACACGCAAACGGAGGACGGACATCAAGGCTCCTGCCACAGAATTGAAACGTTGCAGTCCGCAACCTAGGGGGTGGTGACGTGCCTCACAACAGATCTGTCCGCATCCGGTCACCAGTCATCGGCAAGGACTGTCCAGACGATTCAACGGACCGCGGGGCGTTGTCGAAGCCCTCAGATCGCCTGGCGTCGCACTGCGTGGACGACGAGCTCGATGGTCGAGTCGACTCCGATGTCATCGGCCATCGCTCGCAGTCGTCGTCGGACCGTGCGCTCGGAGACCTCCAGACGACGGGAGATCCTGTCCACGGTGAAGCCCTCCGCGAGCAGTCCCAGGATCTCCAGGTCGCGGCGGGAGGGAGACCAGCGCCTTGTCATCGCCACGGGTCAGGACACGATGACCACGTGCAGGTTCCGCGGACCGTGCACGCCCTCCACCCGGGAGAGCTCGATGTCGCTGGTGGCCGAGGGGCCGCTGATCCAGGTGAGCGGGCGGGTCGGATCGAGCAGGGCGACGGCGTCCGGTACGTCGTGGACGACCTGGTCGGCGTACACGATGCAGACGTGGGTGTCGGGGACCAGCGAGATCGCCCGTCGTCCCTGGCCCGGTCCGTGGTCCAGCACGATGGTCCCGGTCTCGGCGATGCCGACGGCCGCGGTGGTGACCACCGCATCGATGCCATCCAGCTCACCGGAGGTCAGGTCCGTGTCGTGCACCGACCGAGGCACCTCGAGGTCGAGGTCCGGCGCCACCACGACCGACCCGGCATCCGACAGCGCAGCCGCCACCCTCTCGGGCAGCTCATCGCTCGCGCAACGCTCCACGACCGCGCGGTAGTCTGCCACCCGCTCAGCGAACAGGTCGACGAGCGTCTCGTGGTCGGTCAGCGCGGTGATCCGCGGCGAGTCCACCGGGTCCGGGTCGCGCTCGACCCCGCTGAGGGCTTCGCGCACTCGCGCCAGGATCTCCTCACGGGCGCTCATGGCTCACTCCTGCCGCCGTCGCTGCGTCGCCACCAGCCACGGAAGGATTCCTTCGGCGGCGCCGGCATGTCACGCGCGCCTGTCCACGCCGCCCCCGGCCCGGGCAATCGCCCGGCAGCCCGCCGTCCACCGGGCAGCGTCGAACGACCGAACCGTTGCATCGCCCGGCCGGCCAGGCCGCTGAGCTTCTCCGCCGCGGCGAGTCGCCCGGACTTCCCGAAGGCGTACGCCGCCCCCTTCATCGCCACGGCCTCCGCCGAGGGGATCGTGTCGTCACGCTGGGAGTCGACCACCTTCCCGCGCAGGTGCACCAGTACCTCGGGGATGTCGATTCGCACCGGGCACGCCTCGAAGCAGGCACCGCACAGTGTCGACGCATACGGCAGCGAATCGGTCTGTTCGTCCACCCCGACGCCCTTGAGCAGCGGGTTCAGGATCGCCCCGATCGGTCCCGGATAGACCGACCCATAGCTGTGACCGCCCGTCCGCTCGTAGACCGGGCAGACATTCAGGCAGGCAGAGCAGCGGATGCAGCGCAGCGCCTGGCGCCCGACGTCATCGGCCAGGGCGCGGGTGCGACCGTTGTCGAGGAGCACGACGTGCACCTCCTGCGGCCCGTCGCCGGGATGTACGCCGGTCCACATCGACGTGTAGGGGTTCATCCGCTCACCGGTCGAGGAGCGGGGAAGCAGCCGCATCAGCGGGTCCAGCTCGGACCAGGTCGGCACCACCTTCTCAATCCCCACGACGCTGACCAACACCTCGGGCAACGTCAGACACATCCGCCCGTTGCCCTCGGACTCCAGGACGACCAGGGTCCCGGTCTCCGCGACCGCGAAGTTCGCACCGCTGACCGCCACCTTGGCGCGCAAGAACTTCTCGCGCAGATGCAACCGCGCTGCGCCCGCGAGGGCCGCCGGCTCGTCAGTCAGGTCTCCGGGAGCCGGCCGTCCCACCGCGGCCATCTCACGCAGGAAGATCTCCCTCACTTCGGAGCGGTTGCGGTGGATCGCCGGGACGAGGATGTGGCTCGGCAGGTCGTGTCCCAACTGCACGATCAGCTCGGCCAGGTCGGTCTCCCAGGCCGCGATTCCCTCAGCGGCCAGGGCGTCATTCAGGTCGATCTCGGCGGTCGCCATCGACTTCACCTTCACGACCTCGTCAACCTCGTGACGCTTGGCCACCTCGGCCACGATCGCGCAGGCCTCCTCGGCGTCGCGCGCCCAGTGGACCGTTGCCCCGTGCGCGGTCAGCGACTCCTCGAGGTCGACGAGATGCTGGTCCAGGTCCCTCAGTGCCCGGTCCTTCACCGCTGCACCGGCCAACCGCAGGTCCTCCCAGTTCTCCACCTCACCGACCACAGACGCCCGCTTGTCGCGGATCACCCCGGTGGCGTGGGCGAGGTTGTGTCGCAACTGGGTGTCACCCAGCGCCTCCCGCGCCGCGGTCGGGAATTTTGGCATGCCGACGAAGGTGGCACTCATTTCTCCTCCTGGGCCAGGATTTCGGCCAGGTGCATCACGCGCACCCCGGACCGTTGTCGGGAGAGGATGCCTCCGATGTGCATCAGGCACGAGTTGTCGCCGGCGACCAGCACCTCGGCTTCGGTCCCCCGCACGTGTCGGGCCTTGTCCGCGCCCATCGCCACCGACGTGTCGGCGTTCTTGACCGCGAACGTCCCGCCGAACCCGCAACACTCCTCCGCGCGCGGCAACTCGGCGAGCCGCAAGCCGCGGACGTTCTCCAGCAGCTGTCGTGGTCGGTCCCCCACACCGAGCATCCGCAACGAGTGACACGTCGGGTGGTAGGTCACCAGGTGCGGGAAGTAGGCGCCGACATCGACCACACCGAGCGCGTCGACGAGGAACTCGGAGAGCTCATACGTCCGTGGAGAGGTCTCCGCCACGGCGCGCTCCAGACCGGGATCCCCCGCGCGTCGCGCGATCATTGCGTGCTGGTGACGGGCAGACCCCGCGCACGAGCCCGACGGCGTCACGATCGCGTCGTACCCGGCGAACGCATCGACGAACGTCCGCACAACCGGCACGGCCTCGTCCATGTAGCCGGTGTTCACCATCGGCTGCCCACAACAGGTCTGCGCTTCCGGGAACTCGACGTCGACTCCGAGCCTGCGCAGCAGCGAGACGACCGCCTTGCCCGTCTCGGGAAACATGGCGTCGTTGACGCACGTGACCATCAGCGCGACCTTCATGCCACCCATCATGACCCCCGCGGGACGATTCGCGCTTGCGCTGCGGCCCAGTCCAACCCTGCACGCGGTTCGTAGCGCCGCGGCTCATGGGTCTCGCGCACCAGCGCCCGCATCGCGGCCAGATCGGGAAGGTCCGCCCCCAACGCACGCGCCTGGACCAGGACGTTGCCGAGCGCAGCGGCCTCGGTCGGTCCGGCGAGGACGGGAACGCCGCAGGCATCGGCCGTCAGTTGGCAGAGCAACTCGTTCTGCGACCCGCCGCCCACAACGTGCACCACGTCAACCGTGCGACCGGCGA
>JAKDNC010000824.1 GCA_030452025.1 Nocardioides sp.
CGGCCATGCCCAGCACCGGCCGCCTGGGAAAGCCGGAAATGGCGAGCACTGCCAGGAACAGTGGCAACGTCTTGATCGGTACGTCGTACCAGTGGTCGACATGACGGTCCGGCGGCAGCACCAACATCGTGATCACCACGATCACGGCGGCCGTCCCAGCCGGCAGCACCCACCACCAGCCGTGCCACCAAGCCACGGACCGAGGCTTGATGCCGGTGGGGGCCGCGGAGTCGAGCATCACGCCACGAATTCCGGCTTCTCGACCCAGAACGGGCCCAGCGCCAGGCCGGTCATGCCCGTCTTGAGGTAGCACCGCACCGCATCCTCAGGGCTGCAGACCACCGGCTCCTCGTTGTCGTTGAAGGAAGTGTTGACCACCATCGGCACACCAGTGAGGGCGTCGAACTCCGAGATCAACTGGTGATAGAGCGGATTCTCCCGGGGGGAGACTGTCTGCACGCGAGCCGTGCCATCGGCATGGGTGATCGCAGGCACTCGCTCCCGCTGGTGCTCCAAAACGTCGAAGACGAGGAGCATCACCGGCGAAGGGTAGTCGGAGGCGAAGAACTCTCCTGCGCGATCCGCCAGGCAGGACGGCGCGAAAGGCCGGAAGTGCTCGCGGTGCTTGACCTTTTCGTTGAGCAGGTCCTTCGTGTCCCACCCCCGGGGGTCGGCCAGGATCGAACGGTTCCCCAAGGCCCGTGGACCACATTCGGCCCGGCCCTGGAACCAGCCGATGATGTTTCCGTCAGCGAGTGCCCGCGCGGATCGCGACGTGATGGATTCAGGTCGGGTGTAGGCGAGGTCAGCGTCGATGAGCGCCTTCTCCATCTGCGCCTCGTTGAACTCGGGCCCGAGGAAGATGTAGTCACCGGTCGGGCGGGGCACACCCAGGTCTGTGCTCACCGAGAGCGCCGCGCCCAGCGAAGACCCGTCGTCCGCCGCGGCCGGTTGGGCGAAGAAGTCCTCGAAGCCGGTCTCGAGCAGAATCCTGCCGTTCATGACGCTGTTCAGCGCGACTCCCCCTGCGGTGCAGAGCCGGGTCTCGCCGGTCTCGTGCTGCAGCCACCTCGCGACGTGGAGCCCGGTCTCCTCCAGGGTCACCTGGAGTGCGTAGGCGATGTCGGCGTAGTGCTTCTCGACCTCACCTGCGCCCCGAGGCCGCGGTGCCCCGAACCGATCAAGGAACTTGGCCGACACTGCATGCTTTCCCGTGGCGTGGTGACGGAAGTAGGACAGATCGAGCTCGTAGCCACCGTCGTCGTCGAGATGCACCAGCGACCTCATCGCCTCGAGGTGGGTCGGATCCCCGTACGCCGCCAGCCCCATCACCTTGCCCTCGTCGCGGGTGGGGTTGAAGCCGAGGAACCCGGTGACTGCGGCATAGAACGCACCCAGCGAGTGCGGAAATCGGATCCGGCGGATGTCGCGGATGGTGTCCCCCCGACCCACTGCCAGGTAGGTCGAGGTGCCGTCGCTGCCAATGCCGTCCCAGGTGATGATCGCGGAGCTCTGCCACGGCGAGAGGAGGTAACTGCTGGCGGCGTGGGCGCGGTGGTGGTCGACCAGATGCAGCTTGAACTTGGTGGGTCCGTCGTGACCGACCGCCTCCTTGACCATCTGCGACATCCGGAAGGACCGGCGCAGGTGCAGCAGGAGGGCTCCGCCGACGTGGTAGTCGTCCGGGTGCTCCTGCTTCCCGCC
>JAKDNC010000825.1 GCA_030452025.1 Nocardioides sp.
CCTCGCCGCCCGCGGGGCACAGGTGCTCGGGGCGGTCGACGGCCTGTTCGTAACCATTGCGACGAGCGACGAGCTCCCGCTGGCGCGGCTGCGCGGCAAAGCGCTCGGCCGGCTCGGCCTGGCGCGCCTGCGCGTCGACGCCGACAACGTCGCGGTGCTCTCGGAGCGCCAGGTCGCGCCGACGGGTCCGTCGGTGGCACCGCGGCCGCGGCCCGGGAGTTGACGTGTCCCACATCCTGCTGGCCGGAGGCCGCCGCGACCTGCACCGGCGGGTCCGCGAACTGTCCGGTGGGCGGCTTAGTCTCCTGGTCCGGCCAGGGAGGCGCCAGCCCGACGACGACCACGACTACGACGAGGTGCACGAGCTCCCCCCGTCCCGGATCTCTGGGTGGCCCGGGCTCGCACGATCGACGCCCGGGTCCCGATCACCCACGTGATGGCGTTCCACGAATACAACGTCGACCTCGCCGCGATCGTCGCCGCTGATCTGGGGCTGCCTTTCCACGACGTGGAGACGGTGCGCAGCGTGCGCGACAAGCACCGGATGCGGCAGCTACTCGACGCGGCCGACTCCCCGCGCTGGGCGGTCGCCACCGACGAGGAGTCGTTGCGTCGCGCGGTAGTGAGCACCGGACTGCCGTGCATCGTGAAGCCACGCGACGGGTCCGGCTCGGACGGGGTCGGATTACTCGGATCGCTCCACGACGCCGGACGGCTGTCCCACCCGCTCCTCGTGGAGCAGTTGCTCCGGGGACGCGAGGTGAGCGTCGAGGCCTTCTCCGAGGGCGGCGTTCACAAGGTCGTCGGAGTGACGGCCAAGCACCAGTTCGCGGGGTCGCTCGTAGAGGAGGGGCACATGTTCCCCCTGCTCCTGGACCCCGTCGACCACGAGGCCGTGGGGGAGGTCGTGCGGCGCACCCTCTCGACACTGGGGGTCAGCAGCGGCCCGAGCCATACCGAGGTATTCCTCACCGGTTCTGAGCCCGTCGTCGTCGAGACGCACCTGCGAGCCGGTGGCGACCGAATCCCCGAGATGGTGCAGGACGTGACCGGGACATCGCTGGTCGACCTGTGGATCCGTCAGTGCCTCGGTGAGCGCATCCTCGATGAGGTGCCCGAGGTCAGTCCCGGCACCGACCACCACCCGACCTACTCGGCCACCTGGTACCGCGGCGCCAACGCGACCGCCATACTGGCCGGGGTCGGGGACCTTCGCTCGGTCGTCGCGCAGCACCGCGCCGCCGGGCTCGACGTGCGCTCACTCGAGCTACGGGTGTCGGTCGGCGACGTGGTGCGCGTCCCGACGCGTTCTGGCGACCGCCTGCTCGTCGGGCGGGCCTGCGCCGCGTCACCCGACGCGGCGCGCGAGGCGGCCCGCGCGCTCGTGGCGGCGGTGCCGGTCGAACTGGTCACGTCCGAGCTGGCACCAAGTGTGACCTCGCACGGGTCACGCACCGCAGCAAGCGAGGAGCCGAGCGTCTGAGGGACGCTCGTCAAGACCCGGCGTTCACGCACCGTCGGGTGCAGCTCGCCGGTCGCCAGAGCTACGCCGGCTCGAGCCGCCGAGGCGGTTGATTAACTGGTATGAAAGGAGTTGATGAACTGAGAGTAGCCCACTCGAAGCCGATTGAGGATCCGGTTGCGGCGAGTCGGGCTCTTGTGACTGATGTGTGGGTCATGTTCGGCCTGGGAGTTGGGGG
>JAKDNC010000826.1 GCA_030452025.1 Nocardioides sp.
CTTCGCCAACAGCGCGGCCGCCGTGTTGCGGCCAAGCGCGCGCTTCGACCTGGTCCGTTGCGGGATCTCGACCTACGGCTTCGATCCCGCGCCGCATGCGGGACACGGCCGCGACCTGGGTCTGGTGCCGGCGATGACCGCCCGTGCGCGGCTCTCCCTGGTCAAGGAGATCCCGGCCGGAGCCGGCGTCTCCTACGGCCACCTGTGGGTCGCCGAGGAGGAGACGAAGCTGGGCCTCGTGCCGGTCGGCTACGGCGACGGCATCCCGCGGGCGGCGAGCAACGGCGCCGTGGTGCAGGTCGGTGGCCACCGGCGCCCGCTGCGGGGGAGGGTCTGCATGGACCAGTTCATGGTCGAGGGCGACGACGACACGGCCCCCGGTGACCTGGCGGTGCTCTTCGGCGCCGGCGCCGACGGGGAGCCCACAGGACAGGACTGGGCTGAGGTCTGCGAAACGATCAGCTACGAGATCGTCACGCGGGTCGGCGGTCGTTTCACCCGGGTCCATGTCGACCCAGATGTCGAACCAGATGTCGAACCCGGGTCCATCGACGGTGACCGCGCATGAGCATCCGCAACCGGATCATCGGTGTCGCGGCCGGCGCTCTCGGCGTTGCCGTCGCCGGGACCGCCGCCGAGGTCGCCCGGAGGCGACGCGTGGTCGCCCGCCGCGGCCGCGGCACGGTCCTGAGGCTCGGGTCGCTGCACTCTTCGCCGGTGACCGTGATCGCCGATGACGGCGTGCCGCTGCATGCCGAGATCGACGAGTACGACGCCCCGGCAGGTGAGCGGCGACGCGAAACCGGGAGCGAGCCGGCCGATGAGCTGACCGTCGTGTTCGTGCATGGCTACGCCCTCAACCTCGACTGCTGGCACTTCCAACGCGCCGGATACCGTGGCCTGGTCCGCAGTGTGTACTTCGACCAACGCTCCCATGGGCGCTCCGGACGCTCGCCCGACGGCCACGCCACGATCGATCAGTTGGGCGTCGACCTGCTACAGGTCATCGAGCAGGTCGCCCCCGAGGGACGGGTGGTCTTGGTCGGACACTCGATGGGCGGCATGTCGATCATCTCCCTGGCCGAGCAGCATCCGGAGCTCTTCGGTGACCGCATCGTTGGCGTGGGGCTGATCTCCACGACCGCCGGCGGCATGAGTACCCAGCGGATCGTCCTTCCGCTGCTGCCCGAGGGCATCGGCGGACAGCTGATGCACCGCGCCATTGCCGGGCTGGCCCGCACCTCCCGGGTGGTCGAGGGGGTCCGCCGGGCCAGCAAGGATGTGGCGACGGTGGCCACGGACAAGTTCGCATTCGGTGAGGACGCTCCGGGGGAGTACGTCGCATTCGTGGACCGGATGCTTTCCGCGACGCCGTTCGACGTGCTCGCCGAGTTCTTCCCGCAGTTCGACTCCCTGGACAAGTTCTCGGTGATCAGCGCCTTCGAACGGGTGCCGACCACGATCATCTGTGGCACGGCAGACAGACTCACCTCGATCGGTCACAGCCGCAAGCTGCACTCGCTGATCCCGGGCTCGACGCTCGTCGAGTGCGAGGGTGCCGGACACATGGTGATCATGGAGCAGCACGAACGGGTCAACGCCGCGTTGGACCAGCTGCTGGCCGCCGCTGCGGCCCACGTCCCGAACGGTCCGGAGTGAGCCCATGAACGAGGTCGACGTACACGTTGGCGATGCCGGCG
>JAKDNC010000827.1 GCA_030452025.1 Nocardioides sp.
CCGGATCGACTCGTTGTGCTGACCCAGCGTCGGGGGCGCGAGGTGCTCCTCGCGGGCTCCGGCGTAGGGATTGTCGTCGAGACGCAGCACCGGGCCGGGGATCTCCAGCCGACCCTGGGTGGCGTGGTCGACCTCGATCAGCAGTCCCTGCGAGCGGGTCTGCTCCCACTCATAGACGTCGTCAATGGTGCGCACTTTGCCTGAGGGGATGCCGGCGTCTGCCAGCATCGAGAGCCAGTGCTCGGCCGGCTGCTGGGCGAAGACCGCCTCGATCTCGGCGATCAGCTCCTCGCGGTGCCCGACCCGGTCGCCGTTGGTGGCGAACCGGGGGTCGGCCGCGTCGAGACCGACGAGGCCGGCGAACTTCCGCCACAGCCCCTCCGATCCGCAGGCGATCTGGACCGGCGCGGTGGCGGTGTGGAAGAGGCCGTACGGCGCGATCGCCGCGTGGTGGGAACCGGACTGCGTCGGCACCTCCTTGGCCACCGTCCACCGGGTCCCCTGGAAGGCGTGCACCCCGACGATGCCGGCGAGCAGCGAGGTGCGGATCACCCGTCCGCGGCCGGTTCGTTCGCGTTCGTAGAGCGCGGAGACCACGCCGAAGGCGCCGTTCATCCCGGTGAGCAGGTCCGCGATGGGGACGCCGACCTTGACCGGCTCCTCCGGGTTGGACCCGGTGATGCTCATCAGGCCGCCCTCGCCCTGGGCGATCTGGTCATAGCCGGCACGCGAGGCCTCCGGACCGTCGTGTCCGAAGCCGGTGACCGAGAGGATCACCAGCTTCGGGTTCAGCTCGTGGAGCCGCTCGACGGAGAAGCCGAGGCGGTCCAGGACGCCGGCGCGGAAATTCTCCATCAACACGTCGGCGCGACGGACCAACCGGGTCAGGACGTCCTTGTCGTCCTCTTCCTTGAGGTTGAGGGTGATCGACTCCTTGTTCCGGTTGCAGGAGAGGTAGTACGTCGACTCCCTCTCGTCACCCTCGCCGATGAACGGCGGGCCCCAACCGCGGGTGTCGTCCCCGCTGCCGGGGGTCTCGACCTTGATCACGCGGGCGCCCATGTCGCCGAGCATCATCCCGGCTTGGGGCCCCGCGAGCGCACGGGTGAGATCGACGACCAGGACACCATCCAGGGGAGCATTCATGGCTCGACGGTACGACGTGGACCGGGTCCGCCTCCATGTCAGGAATTGCCAACGGCCTAGGCTGACCCCTGTGACTGCTGTAGACCCCAAGGAATGGACGGAGCCGGGCGCCTTCGAGGTCGCCCCCGGGGTTCACCGGATCCCGTTGCCGCTCCCGATGGACGGCCTGCGCGCCGTCAACGTCTACGCCATCGCCACCGACGACGGGCTCACCCTCATCGACGGCGGCTGGGCGATCGACGAGGCGCGCAACCTCCTCGAACAGTCCCTGAAGTCGATCGACCGCGAGGTCTCCGACATCACCAGGTTCCTGGTCACCCACGTTCACCGTGACCACTACACCCAGGCGGTGATGGTACGACGCGAGTTCGGCTCCCACATCTCGCTGGGCATCGGTGACAAGCCGACCCTGGACCTGATCCACTCGACCGACCTCACCGAGGACCCCCACGTCGTCGAGCTGCGCCGAGCCGGTGCCGCAGACATCGCCAAGGAGTGGGCCGACTTCACCGCCGACTCCACGCCGGACCTGACGATGTGGGAATACCCCGAC
>JAKDNC010000828.1 GCA_030452025.1 Nocardioides sp.
AGAGTCCGGGATCCCGGTCGAGAAGATCAACGATCTGATGGACCACGCCCGCGATCCGGTCTCGCTCGACATGCCGGTCGGCACCGACGAGGAGGCGCCGCTGGGCGACTTCATCGAGGACTCCGAGGCCACCGACGCCGAGGCCGCCGTGGTCGCCTCGCTGCGCCACTCCGACGTGCGCGCTGTGCTCGACACCCTCGAGGAGCGCGAGCAGGACGTCATCAAACTGCGCTACGGCCTGGACGACGGGATGCCGCGCACCCTGGACCAGATCGGCCGCAGCTTCGGGCTGTCCCGCGAGCGCGTCCGCCAGATCGAGCGCGAGGTCATGACCAAGCTGCGCGAGGGCGACCGGGCCGCCCGACTGCGCGAGTACGCGGTCTAGAAGCGGCGGGCCGTACACCCGCCGGACCGCGCTCCCACCTGCCCGGTGAACCGTGTACGTTATAGGGCACCACTGTGTGAACAAACCCCTGAACGCGCCCGTCGTACTGCACGGTCGTGTTAGTCAGAGAAAGGCCATGGTCGAGTGAAGGACCTCGTCGATACCACCGAGATGTACCTCCGGACGATCTACGAACTGGAGGAGGAGGGCATTCCCCCGCTCCGCGCACGCATCGCCGAGCGTCTTGAGCAGTCCGGCCCGACCGTGAGCCAGACCGTGGCCCGCATGGAGCGCGACAACCTCCTGTGGATCGCGGACGACCGCTCCCTGAAGCTCACCGAGGAAGGCCGCGACCACGCGACCGCCGTGATGCGCAAGCACCGTCTCGCCGAGCGACTGCTGGTCGACGTCATCGGACTGCCCTGGGAGTCCGTCCACGACGAGGCCTGCCGCTGGGAGCACGTGATGGGTGACGAGGTCGAGAAGCGGCTGCTGGCCGTCCTCGACGACCACAGCACCTCCCCGTTCGGCAACCCGGTCCCCGGCCTGGAGAAGCTGGGCGAGGCGTCCATCGCCGACCCCGCCGACTCCCATCGCGCCTCGGACATCGACCTGAGCTCGCCGCGCAAGGCGACGATCGTCAGCTTCAACGAGATCGTCCAGGTCGAGCACAAGGTGATCGGCAAGCTGGGCCAGTACGACATCCGCCCGGGGACCTCGGTCACCATCCAGGACACCCCGGACGGTCTCACCCTGGAGAACCCGGAAGGTGCCAGCGTGGTCGTCCCCGAGGAGCTCGGGCACGCCATCCGTATCGTCCTCGAAGGGAACTAGTCGCTGATGGGACTCATTGACGGCGGGCACGTGCTCGTCACCGGCGGCGCCGGCTACGTCGGAAGCGTCTGCGCCACCGTGCTGGTCGAGCAGGGCTACCGGGTGACCGTCATCGACGATCTGTCAACCGGCAACCGTGAGGCCGTCCCCGCCGGGGCGACCTTCCTGGAGGGCGACGTCCTGGACCGCGCCCCGGAGGTCCTGGCCGACGACTGCGCGGCGGTCTTCCACTTCGCGGCGAAGTCCCTGGTGGGCGAGTCCGTGCAGGCCCCCGATATCTACTGGCACGGCAACGTGGTCACCTCGTTGAAGCTGCTGGACCTGATGCGGGACAACGGTGTCGACAACCTGGTCTTCTCCTCCACCGCCGCCTGCTACGGCGAACCCGCCTCGGTGCCGATCACCGAGGACATGCCCACCGCACCGACGAACCACTACGGGGCGTCGAAGCTGTCGATCGACCAGATCATAACCTCCT
>JAKDNC010000095.1 GCA_030452025.1 Nocardioides sp.
ACTGATCGAGGATCGGAGCCTTGAAGTCGGCCTCGTCCTCGGCCGACCACTCGCCGCCCTTGCCTTCGATGCCGTCCCGCTTGACGGTTGCGAGGACGGACGCAGCCTGCTCGCCGCCCATCACCGAGATGCGGGCGTTGGGCCACATCCACAGGAACCGCGGGTCATAGGCGCGGCCGCACATGCCGTAGTTGCCGGCGCCGAACGAGCCGCCGATGACGACAGTGAACTTGGGCACGACCGAGGTGGCAACCGCAGTGACGAGCTTGGCGCCGTCCTTGGCGATCCCGCGGTTCTCGTACTCACGACCGACCATGAAGCCGGAGATGTTCTGCAGGAAGACCAGCGGGATCTTGCGCTGGTTGCAGAGCTCGATGAAGTGGGCGCCCTTGAGGCTGGACTCGGAGAAGAGGATGCCGTTGTTGGCGACGATCCCGACCGGGTGGCCCCAGATCTTCGCGAACCCGCAGACCAGGGTCTCGCCGTAGAGCTGCTTGAACTCGGTGAACCGGCTGGCGTCGACGATCCGGCGGATCACCTCGCGGACGTCGTACGGCGTCCTGGTGTCGGCCGGGACCACGTCGAGCAGGGTCTCGGGGTCCTCGTGGGGCTCCTCGACCTCACTGACCTCCCAGGGTGCGGTGGACGGTTGCGGGATGGTCTCCATGACGCCCCGCACGATCGCGAGCGCGTGGGCGTCATCGTTGGCGAGGTGGTCGACCACCCCGGACTTGCGGGCGTGCACGTCACCGCCGCCGAGATCCTCGACCGTGACGACCTCGCCGGTCGCGGCCTTCACCAGCGGCGGACCGCCGAGGAAGATCGTGCCCTGCTCCTTGACGATCACGGTCTCGTCGGACATCGCGGGGACGTAGGCGCCGCCGGCAGTGCACGAGCCCATCACCGAGGCGATCTGGGCGATGCCCTCGCCGCTCATGACGGCCTGGTTGAAGAAGATCCGGCCGAAGTGCTCCTTGTCGGGGAAGACGTCGTCCTGCATCGGCAGGAAGGCGCCGCCGGAGTCGACCAAGGAAATCACTGGGAGCTTGTTGGTCCGGGCGATCTCCTGTGCACGCAGGTGCTTCTTGACCGTGATCGGGTAGTAGGTGCCGCCCTTGACCGTGGCGTCGTTGGCGATGATCACGCACATCCGGCCACTGACCATTCCGAGCCCGGTGACGATGCCGGCACTCGGGACGGCGTCGGCGTCCCCCTCCTTCGCCGGCCCGTACATGCCATTGGCCGCCAGCGCGCTGAACTCCAGGAACGGGCTCCCGGGGTCGAGCAGTCGGTCCACCCGCTCACGGACCAGCAGCTTGCCACGGTCGATGTGTTTGTTGCGGGCGGCATCGCTGCCGCCGGCTCCGTCGTTGCGTACGGCGGCGAGCCGGTCGCGCATGTCGGCGACGAGCTCCCTCAAGTCCTCAGCCATGACTCGATGTTAACGACCATTAACCATCCCGTCCAGCGTTCCGGTGCGCAGACTTCGTTAACGGCCGCTAACCTAGGGCCATGGACAGACGGGCCCAGATCATCGAGACGGCGGCGGAGCTCTTCGCTGAGCGTGGGTTCCACGGGGTGTCCGTCGGCGAGCTCGGCGCCGCGTGCGGGATGAGCGGGCCCGGCCTCTAAACGCACTTCCCGTCCAAGCCCGCGATCGTGGCCGAGATGCTCGGCGCTATCCGCGTGGAGCTCCTCGGGGGCGGCACCGCCGGGGGCGCCGACGCCGCCTCCACCCGCGAGGCAATCGACGCGCTGATCGACTGGCACATCTCCTTCGCGCTGGCCAACAAGGCGCTGATCATCGTCCAGGACCGGGACTGGGCCTCGCTGCCCTCCGAGGCGCGCGAAAGGGTCCGCACCCTCCAGCGCCAGTACGTCGACCTCTGGGCCACCCAACTGCGCGGGATCGACTCCGGGCTCGCGAAGAAGGAGGCGCTGGCCCGTGCGCACGCGACCTTCGGGATGCTCAACTCCACGCCACACAGCGCGTTCCTGCCCAGGAGTCAGATGCGGGCGATGCTGCATGAGATGGCGGCGCGCGCCGTCGGCCTCGAAGCCGCCCCTCACCCTCGATAGCGCGAGGTGGGTGGGACTGCTGGCCCAGACTGACCGGCATGCGCTTGCGCCCCGGCCGACCGGACCTCGAGAAGTACGCCGAGCGGTTCGACGTACCCGTCGCAGGAGGGTGACCTGTCGGTCACCTTCCTGAGCGTGGCCACGTTGCTGATCGACGTTCCCCTGTCGGCACCGGCCAGGTGGTCCAGGGAAGCGCCGGGTTCGTGCCGGGCGCGCTCGAGGGACAGCAGGCCGACGTGGCCTGCACTGTCAATTTGACCCAATTCGGGCATGGCCTGCCCTGATGACCGGCGCAGCATGAAACACATGACCCCCTTCCCGCGCACCTCCCTGCTGATCAGCGCACTGGTCGCACCACTGCTCACGATCCCGCTCCTGGGGGCAGCCCCCGCAACAGCCGCCACGGGCACGCTGACCGACCCGCGGGGAGACCTCCCCGACATCGTCAGGCTCTCTTGGACCAACGCCCCGAGGCAGGTGACGATCAAGATGACGTTCGCCGGGGCGTTCGCGCAGGTGGACAGTTTCTACATGAGGTGGGGAAAGGCTCGGAGTTACCAAGTCTTCTACGCACCCGCGACCAAGCACAAGGAGCTGAGGCTGGACGGCAGGACGGTCCGCTGCCCCAAGCTCAAGGTGGCCCACCACCGCGCCACCCACGTCTCGACCGCTACGGTCCCACGGGCCTGCATCCCGAAGGCCCCGAACAAGCTCCGCTTCCAGGGGGTCGCAACCTACGGGCTCTTCAACTCCGACCAAACCCGCACGAGCGCGCCGGTCAGGAAGGGCTGAGCGTCACCACAGGTGATCGGCGTGCTCGCCCTTCTCAAGCAGCTCGAGGATCCGCCGGGACCGCACCGCGGCGTCGAAGGCGGTGTCGACGTCCGCCTCGACCTCCTGATCCAGCGCGGGGCCCGCAGCTGCGTCCACATCCCTCCGGACAGTCCGGGCATGCAGGGCGGCGAGCAGGTCCTGGCGCGGAAGCCCTCGCAGCTGCAGCAGACAGAACGGATCTGCATCGAGCAACCAGGTGAACTGCGTCAGCACCGCGAGCGCATGGTGGCACGGCTGGGTCCAGTGCGCACAGGTGCAGGTGGTGCCGAGCTCGCCGCCATAGGGCAACAACTCGACGCCGGCATCCTCGGCCTGCTCCACCAGCAGGTGCGGCAGCTCGCCGTCCATCAGCGCCGGCAGTCGTCCGGACTCTGCGGCGACCAGCTCGACGAGGGTGTCGATCGACTCCGGGTGCAGGACCGGCACCGCGACGCTCACGGTCCATGCGTCGTCGCCCACCTGGACCGCGGCGACCAACGAACCGCTGTCGACGGTGAGGCCACCGACGTGGCCGGCGTTGGCCAGCCTCCGGCCCGCCCGGAGGTCCGACCCGTGGTAGACCGACTCCTCGACCGCGCGCTGCCAGGCCTTGGCCCACCACGCACGAGCATTTCGGGCGCGCTGCGTTCCGAAGCGGGGATGGGTGACGGCGCTCACTCGCTGCCACGCAGCGAGACGAGGTCGCGCAGGTCGGCGTCGGAGAGCTCGGTGAGCGCGGCCTCCCCCTTGGCGAGCACCGAGTCAGCCAACGCACGCTTGCGAGTGAGCAGCTCGGCGATCCGTTCCTCGATCGTGCCGTCGGTGACCATCCGATGCACCTGGACCGGTCGGGTCTGGCCGATCCGGTAGGCGCGGTCGGTGGCCTGCTCCTCCACGGCAGGGTTCCACCAGCGGTCGAAGTGGATGACGTGGTCGGCCGCGGTCAGGTTGAGGCCGGTGCCGCCCGCCTTGAGCGACAACAGGAACACTGGCGACCCGCCTGCGTCGGGGCCCTGCTGGAAGCGCTTGACCATCGCCTCGCGCTCGCGCACCGGGGTGCCGCCGTGCAGGAACTGGGTGGGTACGCCGGTCTGGGCGAGGTGCTGCTCGAGAAGTCGGGCCATGGCGACGTACTGGGTGAAGATCAGGACCGCTCCGTCCTCAGCGAGAACCGTGCCGAGGAGCTCGTCGAGCAGATCCAGCTTCTCCGAGCGGCCGCCCAGCCGGCTGTTGGCCTGCTTGAGGTAGTGGGCCGGGTGGTTGCAGATCTGCTTCAGCCCGGTGAGCAGCTGCAGCACCAGGCCACGGCGTACATGCGCGTCAGCCTCCTCGATCCGGCGCATCGACTCACGGACCAGCGACTCGTAGAGGACGACCTGCTCCTTGGTGAGTCGCAGCAAGTGGTCGGTCTCGGTCTTGTTCGGCAGCTCGGGCGCGATCCCGGGGTCGGACTTGCGGCGGCGCAGCAGGAACGGCTCGATGAGGTCGGCGAACTGGCGCGCCTTGGTCGGCTCGTCCCCCGACTCGATCGGAGCCGCCCACACCTTGCGGAAGGCGTTGCGGGAACCGAGGAGCCCGGGGACGGTCCAGTCGAGGATCGCCCACAGCTCGGTGAGGTTGTTCTCGACCGGGGTGCCGGTGAGCGCGATTCGGGAGTTGCCCTGGAGGTGGCGCAGCATCCGAGCCGTCGAGGACTGGGGGTTCTTGATGTGTTGCGCCTCGTCGGCGACCACGAGGTCCCACACGATGCCGGCCAACGCCTTCTTGCCCTCGGCCAGCCCGTCCTGGCGCATCGTGCCGTAGGTGGTGAGCACGAACCCGCCGGTGACCCCCTCGAGGGAGCGCTGGCTGCCGTGGAAGCGGCGCACGGCGACCCCGGGCGCGAAGCGCTGGATCTCGGCCTCCCAGTTCCCGAGCAGGGAGGCCGGGCAGACCACGAGGACGGGGCCTTCGGCGCCGGCCTCGACACGATGGAGGTGGAGCGCGATCAGCGTGATCGTCTTGCCGAGCCCCATGTCGTCGGCGAGGCAGCCGCCCAGGCCCATCGAGGTGAGGTCGGCCAGCCAGGTCAGTCCGTGGCGCTGATATTCACGGAGCTCGGCCCGAAGCCCGACCGGGGTCGGGACCGGATCGCGAGTGGCGGCAGTCCGGATCAGGTCGCGGACTGATCCCAGGGTGGCGCCGACGATGACTGGGGCCTCGACGTCCTCGACCGCGACCACGCCGGTGAGGGTGGCGGCCAGCGCCTGGGGCGGTTTCACGGTCCGGATCAACCGCTTCTTCGCGCGGCGGGCGACGGCGGGGTCGACGAGCATCCAGTTGTCCCGCAGCTTGATCAGCGGCGTCGTCGCGTCCGCGAGCTCGTCCATCTCGTCCTCGGTGAGCGGGTCGCCGTGGATGGCGAGCTGCCACTTGAAGGAGAACAGAGCGTCGGGCCCGAAGAGCCCGTCGACGATCGGCTCCTCCTGGCCCCCGGACTTGCCGGGGGTCAGTACGGCGCTCGAGGTCAGGTCGCGTCCCAGGCTCCGGGGCCAGAGCACGTCGACGCCGTGGGCCTGGAGGTCCTTGAGGGAGTCGAGCAGGCTGGCGATCTCGACCGCGTCGAGGGTGATCTCGTCGGGAACCTCGAGGTCGAGGAACCGGTGGAGCACGGGCCAGGCCTCAGCCCCGCTCCGGACCGCGGCCGCCGCATGCATCCGCGCCCGGGGGCCGAACCCGTGGGTGGCGACGGCGGCTTCCTGCGTCCAGACCTGGGCGGCGTCGGCGAAGTGCAGGTGGTTCTGCTCGTCGTGGATCTGGAGCACGACGCGCACCGCGCCGCCGAGCAGTTCCTCCTCGTCCGCCTCGACCCGCAGCTTGACCGTGACCAGGGAAGGCCGGTCGCCGGGCGCAGCGTGGGCGGCCAGGCGCTGTTGGAGGGTGCCGGCGTAGTCGGAGCTGTCGTGCCGCCCGAGGCGTCCCGGGCGTCGCCGGGGGGCCACCGGCCGGGCGGGGCGGCGTACTCCCGAGGAGGGAGCCGAGCGCGGCAGGCTGTCGGCGACCGCGTCGAGGACCGCCACGACGACGGCCTCGGGATCCTCGACCCCGTCGTGGGCGCGCGCCCGCGCCAGGAGGCCGGCGCGCTCCTGGTCGGCGGCGCTGAGCGGCGCCATCCGCCACCCGACCTCGGCCGGCTCGAGCTTGCCGTCGGCCACGAGCTGCATGGCCAACAGGCTCGCCGACGCGAGCAGGGACACGCTCGCGTGCACGTCCTCACGCCCTCGCGCCTTGGTCAGGACCGGGAGGGCGGCCCGCATCGGCAGGCTGACGGTGCGGCGTTCGTCGCTGAACTCGACCACGCTCTCCCGCGCTGGCTGGGCGGAGTCCGCCGGACGGAAGGTCGCTGGGCCGGTGACAGGGACGAAGCTCAAGCAGACCTCCGGGTAGCCAAGTAGTGGAACTTGACGCTAACGCGCGGCGCCGACAGAAGGTTCCCCGGAGGTCACCCGGACGTCCCGTTGCGTTCAGTACGGGGTGTGGCCGGCCGGCGTACCGCCCAGGATGCCGAGCGCGCGCAGCGCCGCGAAGACCAGCGCGACACCCCCGAGCACGGCAAGCACGACGCCCCACCAGGAGGGGCTGTCGACGGCCAGGACGACGGTGGCCGCCGGGATGACGCTGGCGATCGCGAAGAGACTCAGGACGCGGTAGCCCTCGTGGCCGCGCAGCCACCAGCAGGCTGTCCAGACCGCGACCATGACCAGCGTGAAGACGATGATGAACCAGACGTCGTTGTGGAACACGTCCTCGTCGGGCCCAGACGGCCCCGACGACTCCGAGCCCATCGAGCCGTCGGGGGACATCGGGTCGAAAGACATCGAGGTGGAGAGCGCCAGGAAGAGGCCGGCCGCCAACAGGCTGATCATCAAGCTGAGAAAGCCGAACGCGGTGAACGCGCCGACCAGGATCGTGCTGAGGTCGCGGGTCGGCAGGAACCAGCCGCCGATCGTGACCGCCAAGGCGAATCCGAGCAGCGCCAGCCCGATCCAGGTGCCGAAGTTGTCCCCGTCGATGCTCCCGAGGTCGAAGAGGTCGTCGAGGGCCTGACCGTAGACCAGGCCGAGCCCGACGATCGCGGTGATGATGAAGGGCGCCTCGCGGATCAGGAAGTAGCCCAGGGCACTGAGCGCCAGCACGGCCAGGCCCATCACGTAGGCCGTCGCCCCACTGTCGTCGAGCGCCAACCCCAACATCAGTCCGGCCCCGGCCGCGCCGAGCGCTCCGGGCCAGCCCATCAGGTTCGCCTTGCGGACCGGGTCCGCGACGAGCAGGAACGCGGCGGCGGCGATGACGAGCAGGCCGAGCGTGGACACGATCCCGACGGCGTAGTTGGACCAGTCCAGGTCGCCGTCCTCGCGCGAGTAGATCGTCGAGATGACCAGCGCCGCGCCGAGCAGCGTCGAGCCGAACCCGACGACGAGCGTGTCAAGACGCAGCGCCGTCGGGAGGAGTCGCCTCCCGGGGGTCCGACCCTGGCTGGCGTCATAGGCAGCCTGTGCCCGTTCCGGGCTCAGCTGTCCGGACGTGACCAACTGGTTGAGTGCGATGTGGGTCGGGTCCCCCGGGACCTGCATGTGGCTCATACAGAGGAATCTAGGCCACGATCACTGCGATTTCGTAGATCCGGCCGTCCACTGCCACAGCGCGGCGGCGATGACGTCGGCGTTGACGTCGAGCGCCTCCGTGTCGAGGTTGTCCATGGTGTCGCAGGCCGAGTGGTAGCAGGGGTCATAGGCTGCACCGGCTTCTCCGCCCCACATCTCGGCCTCCGCCTTGGTCTTCAGCTCCTCGGCGCCGGAGAACGTGCCGGCGGTGGGGATGCCGGCCTGCATGAACGCCGCGTGGTCGGAGCGGCCGTCGACGTCGACGTACGCGCTCTCGGTCCCGGCCGCGGTGTAGAGCTCGGTCAGGTCGTCGCGAAGGTCGGTGGCCGACGGGTCGTCGTCGTAGACGAAGTAGCCCGGGTTGGGCGAGCCGAGCATGTCGAAGTTGGCGTACGCCGAGATCTGGCTGGCCTCGTCGCTGCTGAGGCTCTCGACGTAGTGGGTGGAGCCGAGCAGGCCCAGTTCCTCGGCTCCCCAGAAGGCGAAGCGGACGTGTTGGGCGCCGTCGGGATTCTGCGCGGCGTACGTCTCGGCGATCTCGATGAGGGCGGCCGAACCGGTGCCGTTGTCGTTGATGCCGGGGCCCGCGCCGACGCTGTCGAGGTGTCCCCCGAGCATCACCGTGCTCGCCTCGTCACCACCGGGCAGGTCGGCGATCAGGTTGTACGACGTCCCCTGGGCCGTCTCGAACTCCTGGATCCTGGTCTCGTACCCGGCGGCATCCAGCTTGGTCTGCACGTAGTCGACCGAGGCCTGGTAGCCAGGCTCTCCGGTGTTGCGGTTGCCGCCGTTGGCGTCGGCGATCGACTGGAGCTCCTCGAGGTGGGCCACCACGTCGTCGACGTTGATGTCCGGAGCCGCGACCTCGGAGGTCGCGTGGTCGGCGGGCGTCGCGACGGCCGGGCCGGCTGCAGTCGCGGTGGCCACCGCAAGGACGGAGATCGAGGCGAGTCCGGCCAGGCCAGCCCTGAGCGAGGTGGCCCTGGTGGATGAGCTGCGCATGTGTGTTCCTCCCGAGAACGGATTGGTGCGGCCCACCCTCCGGGCGGTGGGCGGTCGGTCGCAAGCGATCCAGCTCTTTGACTTTTGCCAACCATCGCCGAGTCGACACTGCTTGACCGGGCCCCGCCTGCCGCTGGCTACTGTGGGGGCCATGAGCATTCTGGACGCACCCATTGCCCGCCTCGACGGAGCTGCGGCCACCCTCGGGGAGATCACCGGGGGTCGACCCGCGCTCGTGGTCAACGTCGCCTCCCAGTGCGGCCTCACGCCGCAGTACACCGCCCTCGAGGGGCTCCACGAGAGATTTGTGGAGCGCGGCTTCACCGTCGTGGGGGTGCCGTGCAACCAGTTCGGCGGCCAGGAGCCGGGCAGCTCGGAGGAGATCGCCGAATTCTGCTCCGCGACGTACGGCGTGACCTTCCCGATGACCGAGAAGGTCGACGTCAACGGCGAGGGCCAGCATCCGGTCTTCGCCGACCTCACCAAGGTCCCTGACCAGGAGGGCGAGGCCGGCGACGTGAAGTGGAACTTCGAGAAGTTCCTGATCGCCGCCGACGGCAAGCCGATCGCGCGCTTCGGGCCCGCGGTGACGCCCGACGACGAGGTGCTGGTCGCAGCCGTGGAAGGGCTGCTGCCCTCCTGACCGGGCATCAGCCTGCTTCGGGCATGCGGGGGTAGTCGTCGGCGAGCTCGAGGTGGAAGCCGAGCTCGTGGGTGGTGATCAGGGTCAGGCGTTGGGCTGAGCGCAGGATCCGTCGCTGGAGCTCGTGGTCTGTGGTGTGGGTGGTGAACA
>JAKDNC010000096.1 GCA_030452025.1 Nocardioides sp.
CACCGTCGGGCCCCTCACCGTCCGGCCCGTCACTGTCCGGCCCGTCGTCCTCGGGGCCCTCGCCCTCGGGCTCGGGTGGCAGGTCGTCGTCCCCGAGCAGCTGGTCGAGCAGGTCCTCGTCGATGCCCGGCGCGTCGAACGGGTTGCGCCGACGCCGGTGCGGCAACGCGAGTCGGGCCGCGGCGCGGATGTCCTCGCGGAGGACCGTCGTACGCCCGTGCCACGCGGCGTGGGCGACGGCGGTGCGGGCGGTGACGATGTCGGCGCGCATCCCGTCGACGTCGAAGGCGGCGCAGATCTCGGCGATCTTCAGCAGCGCGGCATCGCCGAGGCGGACCTGGTCGACGAGCTTCTGGGCGGCGAGGATGCGGTCGGTCAGGGCGCGCTCGTCGTCGGCGTACGCCTCCGCGAAGGCGGCAGGGTCGGTCTCGAAAGCGATCCGGCGCCGGACCACCTCGACCCGCAGCTCGGGATCGCGGGGTGCGGCCACCTCGACGGTGAGGCCGAAGCGGTCCAGCAGCTGCGGGCGGAGCTCGCCCTCCTCGGGGTTCATCGTGCCGACCAGGACGAAGCGGGCGGCGTGCTCGACCGAGACACCGTCCCGCTCGACCGTGGAGCGGCCCATGGCGGCGGCGTCGAGGAGCAGGTCGACGAGGTGGTCGTGGAGCAGGTTGACCTCGTCGACGTAGAGGATGCCGCGGTGGGCGCGGGCCAGGAGGCCGGGTTCGTATTCGGAGACCCCGTCGGAGAGCGCCTTCTCCAGGTGGAGCGACCCGAGGACGCGGTCCTCGGTGGCGCCGACCGGGAGCTCGACCAGCCGCACGGGGCGGGTCTCGATCTCGGCGTCCGCCGGGAACGGGCCGTCCGGCGAGAGCGGGGCAGGGTCCTGCGGGTCGGAAGAGAAGCGGTCACCCGCGATCACGTCGATCGCCGGCAGCACCGAGGCGAGGGCGCGCACCATCGTGGACTTCGCGGTGCCCTTCTCTCCGCGCACGAGCACGCCGCCGACGGCGGGCGAGATCGTGGTCAGGACCAAGGAGAGCGCGAGGTCGTCGGATCCGACGACGGCACTGAAAGGAAAGTGTCCTGATCCATGGGGTTGGGTCATGTGGGTCTGTGGCATTGGGGGCTCCCGCTCTCGTCCGCCAGCGAACAATGTGATCAGCTCGAGGCCGGTCTTCGGACTTCCCAGGTCTGTGCCTGAGTCACCGCAGCGGGCCCTGTGCCGGACTCTCACCGGCTTCCCAGATTCTCCCCTCACGGGGGCACCTCGTGCTTGGCGCTCACCGTAGCCGGTCGAGTGCTCAGCTGGTTGCCGGGGCCACCACCGGAGCGCTCGACCGCTGGCGCACTAGGGTCTGGCCACATGATCACTGTCCTTGGCATGGGTGCAGACGGTTGGACCGGTCTTGCCGAGGGCTCGCGCCGCCGGGTCCTCGACGCGGAGGTCGTCCTCGGCGGCGCCCGCCACCTCGACCTGCTGCCGCCCGCGCTCGATCAGATCCGCCGGTCCTGGCCGTCCCCGCTGCGTGAGGGACTGCCGGTGTTGCTCGAGGAGTACGCCGACCGGCGCGTCGTCGCTCTCGCGTCGGGGGATCCGCTGGTCTCGGGGATCGGCAGCACCCTGATCGAGCTCTTCGGCCCGGAGGTCGTCGAGGTCATCCCGGCGCTCTCCTCCGTCGCTCTCGCCCGGGCCCGGATGGGCTGGCCTGCCGAGTCCGTCGAGGTGCTCACCCTGGTCGGTCGGGATGAGCACGCGGTCCTGCGCACACTTGCCCCCGGGCACCGCCTCCTGGTGCTCTCCTCGGACGAGACGACACCCGGCAGGGTCGCCGCGTTGTTGGCCGATGCGGGTTATGGGGGCTCCGTGATGACGGTCCTGGGCGACCTCGGGTCGGAGGACGAGTCACGTCAGGAGTCGCGCGCGGTCGACTGGTCCGGTGACGCGCCCCAGTTGCACGTCCTCGCGCTCGACCTCATCGGCCCGGGCGTCGGATCTTGGGCGGCAGGGCTGCCGGACGACGCTTTCGAGAGCGATGGCCAGCTGACCAAGCGCGACCTCCGGGCCTCGGCACTGGCCCGGCTCGCCCCGCAGCCCGGCCAGCTCCTGTGGGACATCGGCGCCGGCGCCGGCTCGGTCGGCATCGAGTGGATGCGGGCACATCCGACCTGTCGCACGATCGCCGTGGAGGCTGATCCCGGGCGGGTCGACCGCATCGCACGCAACGCGCAACGACTCGGCGTACCAGCCCTCTCGGTGGTCGAGGGGCGCGCGCCCGACGCGATCGAGGGGCTGCCCTCCCCGGACGCCGTCTTCATCGGCGGTGGAGCCACTGCCGACCGCGTGCTCGACGCCTGCTTGGCCGCGCTGCGCCCGGGTGGTCGGCTGGTCGTGCACGGCGTGACTCTCCAGACAGAGGCGACGCTGGCCACGGCCTACGCGAACCATGGAGGCGAGCTCACCCGGGTCCAGATCGAGCACGCCAGCCCGATCGGCACCTTCACCGGATGGACTCCCGCACGGATGGTCACCCAGTGGGCCTGGACCAAGGAGGGGGCCTCATGACGGTCCACTTCGTCGGGGCCGGGCCCGGGGCCGCCGACCTGATCACACTGCGTGCCGCGCGGATGCTCGAGGCGGCCGACGTCTGCCTCTATCCGGGCACCTACCTGGACCGGGAGGTGCTGTCCCACTGCCACGTCGACGCGCGCCTGATCGACACCCAGGGCCTGGACCTCGACCAGATCGCCTCAGCCATGGTCGAGGCACACGCCGACGGGCTCGATGTGGTCCGGCTGACCTCTGGCGACCCCTCGGTCTACTCCGCGCTCGCCGAGCAGACCCGACGCCTGGATGCGGCCGACGTGCCGTGGGACGTCACCCCCGGCGTGCCGGCGTACGCCGCAGCGGCTGCGCTGCTGGGGCGCGAGCTCACAGTGCCGAAGCTGACCCAGTCGGTGGTCCTGACCCGGGCGCAGGCCCGGTCGACTGCGATGCCCGAGACTGAGGCGTTGGCCAACTTCGCCGCGACCGGGGCCACGCTGGTGCTGCACCTGGCGATCACCCGAACCCGCGAGCTGGCCGAGGAGCTGTGTGCGCACTACGGCGCCGACTGCCCGGCCGTCGTGGTGTCTCGGGCGAGCCAGCCCGACGAGCTCGTCCTGCGCGGGACCCTGTCCGACATCGGCGACCTGGTCGAGGAGGCCGGGCTCCGTCAGGCTGCGTTGGTCATGGTCGGGCCGGCGATCGATCCGGCCACCGTCGCCGAGTCGTTCCTCTACGACCCGGCTCGGGACCGGTCTGCTCTGAGCTGACTTCCTCCGGGACTCGGGACGGGCCCAGGGGGGCGTGGCCTTCGAGGTCTCGGTAACCAACCTGATGAGTCGGATCGTGCAGCGGTAACTTCGTCTCATGGCCGAAGATGCAGAGGAGACGACCGCAGGGGCGCCGGACTCCGACTCGAGTCCTCACCTGAGCGCTGGTGCCGCGCAGGTGGCCGCGTGGGGATTCGCCTTCCTGCTGCTACGAATATTCGCCGTGTCCGGATACGACTGGGACACCGCGTTCCTGGTGAGCACCACCCTCGGCCTGGACGACGGTCTGGCCCTGCTGTTCGGGTCGCTCATGGCCAGCTATCTGCTGACGGCGGTGCTGCTGGTCTGCGTGCTGCCGCTGCTGATCGCGGCATCGGTGTGGGGCAAGGGGGAGCAACGGCGGGTCGTGGGGCTGCTCGCCGTCCTCGGCACAGTCGCCCTCGTTGCACTGGCCACGAGCTTCGACCTGTGGTGGCTGCCGCTGACGACCCTCGCGGTGTTCGCGATGTTCCTCCTGGTCCGCCGGCTGTCGCCGGCGAACCGGCTTCGTCGCACGGTCGCGACGGCCCTGGCCAGGGTTGGGCTGATGACCGGCCTGGCCACGCTCCTCGTCGCAGCGTTCGTCCAGACACCCTGGGTTCCCCAGGAGCAGATCGAGACCACCGACGGCACCGTCACCGGGTACGTCCTCAGCGTCGACTCCGGATACCTCAACGTGCTCACCGACGACCACGAGTTCGTGATTCTGCTCAGTGACGACGTGCTCTCCCGGAAGTAGGACGACCCGTACCGAAGGCGTCTGCGCTCACCTCAGCCATCGACGTACCGCGGTGTCCAGACCTGGCCCGAGGCTGTGCGACGCGTGCTCGAGGCGCCGATCAGCAGCAGGCACTTCATGTCGATCGAGTCCACATCGAGCTCGCCGAGCGTGGTGACGGTGAGGGACTCCTCGGCGCGCCCGACGTCGCGGCCGACGACCACGATCGTGTCCGGGGAGCGATGCTCGAGGAAGATGCTGCGGGCCCGTTCGACCTGGTCGACCCGCGAGCGCGAGCGGGGGTTGTAGATGCCCAGCACAAGGTCGGCCCCGGCCACTGCGCGCAGCCGGGACTCGATCACCGACCACGGTTTGAGCCGGTCGCTGAGGCTCATCACGGCGAAGTCGGCGCCGATCGGAGCGCCGGCGCGGGCCGCGACGGCCTGGATCGCGGTGACTCCGGGCAGTACCCGAACGTGCACGTCGGCGTACTCCGGGTCCTCGGCCGCCTCGAATATCGCCGACGACATCCCGAAGATGCCGGCATCGCCGCCCGACACGACGGCGACCCGCTCGCCCTTCCGGGCCAGGTCGAGGGCGAGCCGCGCACGGTCGACCTCGACGGTGTTGCCCGACGCGTGCCGGGTCAGACCCTCGCGCTGCGGGACACGGTTGACGTATGGCGCGTAGCCGACGACGTGGTCCACCTCGGCCAACGCAGACGAGACCTCGGGGGTCAGCCACTCGTCCGGGCCGGGGCCCAGGCCGACGACCAGGAGCTCCCGAGGATCAGCAGGCTCCCGCGCGTCGATCCACGCTCGGCTTCGACGCCCGCCCGGCTCCTCGGCGAGCGAGTCACCGGGGACCACGATCAGCGAGAAGTAGGGGACCGTGTCGGGGTCGACGTCGACGACCCGCAGCCAGCGCTCGGAGGGCATCGAGGCGCGCTCGATGTACCACGCATGCTCGAGCCGCCCGGCCTGGGCGAGTGCGTCGCGCACCCCCGGGAATCGCCGACCGAGCTTCATGATGATCGCGCCGTCGGTGTCGGCCAGGCGCCGCGCGAGCTCGGGGACGGCCAAGGTCCCGGGGAGGACCGTGAGGACGTCGGTCTGACGGACCAGCGGGGTGGCCACGATCGCAGTCGCTGCGGCGAAGGCGGGCACGCCGGGGACGACCTCGGTCTCGAAGTGCGGGGAGAGCCGGTCGTGGAGATACATGAACGAGCCGTAGAACAGGGGATCGCCCTCGGCCAGCACCACGACATCCCGGCCCTGCGCGAGGTGGTCCCCGAGACGCTGCGCGCACTCCTCGTAGAACTCGGCCATCGCACCTGCGTACCCACCGGGGTGGGAGGTCGAACCGGTCGTGACCGGATAGCGAAGCTCCTCCTCGATGACGCCGGCCGGGATCAGGTCGGCCGCGATCCGCCGCGCGTTCGACTGCTTGCCCACCCCCGCGTGGTAGGCGACCACGTCGGCCTCGTCGATCAGCCGAGCCGCCTTGCGGGTGATCAGCTCGGGGTCCCCCGGGCCCAGGCCCACGCCCCAGAGTCGCCCGCTCATTCCTGTTCCCGGGCGAGCGCGTTGAGGGCCGACGCGGTCATCGCGGACCCGCCCCGGCGGCCACGGACGGTCAGGAACGGTACGTCGATCCCGTGGTCGTCGTGGAAGTAGGCCAGCGCGTCCTTGGACTCGGCGGCGCCGATGAATCCGACCGGGCAGCCGATGATCGCAGCCGGCCAAGGCGCGCCGTCCAAGAGCATCTCGAGCAGGTGGAACAGGGCAGTGGGGGCGTTGCCGATGGCGACCACGGAGCCCTCGAGGCGGTCCGCGAGCAGAGAGAACGCAGCTGCCGAACGCGTCGTGCCGAAGTCGCGGGCGAGCGCCGGGACGCGCTCGTCGCGCAGGAGACAGACCACGTCGTTCCCGCGGGGCAGCCGGGCTCGGGTCACCCCGGAGGCGACCATGTTCGCGTCGGCGAGGATCGGCGCACCGGACTCGAGGGCGCCGCGTGCCGCGGCCACCAGGCGCGGGTGGATGACCAGGTCCTCGGTCAGGTCCGTCTGACCGGTGCCGTGCACCATCCGGACCGCGACCTTCTCCGCGTCGGGCGGCAGGTGGTCGAGCCGCGACTCGGCACGGATCGTGGCGAATGAGTCGACGTAGATCGCGGCGCCGTCGTCGAGGTAGTCGTATCGACGAGGTGGCCGGGTCAGGGACTGGCTCACGGACTGGCTCACGGGCATGTTCACTCCTCGGGGTTCTCGCCCCATCTGGATGCGGAATGTCCCGGAAGCAGTGTCTGGCTCGGCCCTCCCCGATCATCGAGCGAAGGCCTGACAGTGGCGGAACCGCCCCGGAGTCACACCGGGTTCCTGCGCCACAGGACGGGCTCAGACTATGCGGTCCTCGACGAGGACGCTCCGCCACGGGGTGACCAAGAGACGCCGGGGCCTCCGGTCGAGCAGCGCGGCGGCGAGCTCCGGAGTGAGGACGCCCGCGGGTACGCCGACATGCTCGACGCGGCTGTCGGTGTCAGGCACGACGCCGTACGCCGGGGCCGCCGTCAGCGATCCGGTGCGGGGATCGCGTGGCTCGGGGGCGCGCAGCGGCGAGGCCAGCTCGCTCACGTGCCAGGGGGCGGTGGGTCCGGCTCCGCGGGCGGAGACGAAGTCACGGGCCAGCGCGAGCAACGCGTCGACCGACTCGGAGAGGGGAACGACCTCGCCCCATGCGTCACCTATCCGCAGCTGTCCGTGGGTGCTGTCCACGGCGACCAGCCCGAGGTCACAGGTCCGACCGTGGACGTCGCCGCGCCCGTCGTCGAGGAGGAAGAGGAACCTCGCCGACAACCCTGCGTAGACCGGATCCGCGCAGAGCCCCCGGTCGAGCTCCGCGGCCAGGGGGCGGAGGTCTGTCCGGCCCCCCACCACGCCGGAGAGCGGCGAGACCATCACGTTGCGGACCAGTTCGTGAGAGGGCGAGGGCAACAGGCCGGTCGAGGTGATCGCGTCCACGACCCGCGGCGCCAGGCGTCCGTCGGTGGCGGGGAGAGCGCGCAGCTGAAGGTTGGCACGCTTGGTGAGATGCAGGTTGCCGTCGCCGTGCTCGTGCGCGACCTCGACGAGCCCGGCCAGCGCAGCGGGTGAGAGCACTCCACCGATCAGTCGCAGCCGGACCAGCGCGCCGTCCTCAGCCGGCCAGGGACGCTGCACACCGGGGCACAGATCGACGCGCTCCCGGTGGGTGGGCGAGATGCTCGGTGTGCGGTCCACGTCGGAATGGTGGCACGGGGTTGATACGGTTCCGATGCCGTGGTGTTCGGGAAGCCGGTTCAATGCCGGCGCGGCCCTCGCCACTGTAACCGTTGAGTCGACGGTCCTAGCGGAGTCCAGCAATGGGCTCCGGACCACTGGGTGCAAGCCCGGGAAGGTTGACCGCCCGACGTCGAGACGGAAGCCAGGAGACCGGCCACGGCGCATTTTGTTCCACGAGGGTTTGGAGATTTCCCATGGTCGGTCGACCCGTTGTACCCATCCTGCTGGGCGCCGGGCTCCTGGCGCTCTCTGCGTGCGCCGGAGCGCCCGAGGCAGCCGAGAAGAAGCCCGCGTCCGGGGAGAGCTTCCCCGTCGAGGTGACCAGCTGCGGTCACACCGCCACGATCACTGCGAAACCGGAGCGCGCCGTGACGCTGAACCAGGGCGCCACCGAGGTGGTGCTGGCGCTGGGGCTCGAGGACCAGCTGGCCGGGACGGCGTACCTCGACGACGAGGTCCCGGCGAAGTGGCAGGACGCCTACGAGTCGGTCGACGTGCTGTCGGAGGAGTACCCGACCCGCGACCAGATGCTCGAAACCGAGCCGGACTTTGCCTATGCGTCCTACGCGAGCGCCTTCGAGAAGAAGGCGGTCGGCACGCAGGCCGAGCTGGAGAAGGCCGGGGCCGCGTCCTACGTCTCACCCTTCGGATGCCCCGATGAGGTCGACCGTCCGGAGCCGTCGTTCGAGGCGGTCTGGGACGAGATGGACGCCGTGGCCGAGGCGTTCGGTGCACCGGCGAGGGCGGCTCGCTTCCGCGCCGAGCAGGAGCGTCTCCTCGAGGGGCTGGAGGAGACGCAAGCAGGCGACGACCTCTCCGTGCTCTGGTATGACTCCGGCGACAAGACGCCGTTCGTGGGCGCCGGTGGCGGTGGACCCCAGCTGATCCTCGACGCGGCGGGTGCGGACAACATCTTCGAGGACGTCGAGGGCGGTTGGGGCGATGCGAGCTGGGAGAAGGTGATCGATGCCGACCCTGACGTGATCGTGCTCGCCGATGCCTCGTGGTCCACAGCCGAGGACAAGATCGCCTACCTCGAGAAGGACCCGCTGCTCAAGCAGTTGCGGGCGGTCCGGGCGGAGCGCTACGTCACGATCCCGTTCTCCGAGTCGACGCCCGGAGTCCGGCTGGCCGACGGCGCGGCCTCGGTCTCGGACCAGCTCGAGAAACTCGATCTGTCGAAGTGAGGTCGGTCCGGGTCGTCGCGCTCGTGGTTGCGGCGCTGTTCCTGGTCTGGAGCATGGCCTTCTCGCTCGGGCTGGGGTCGGTCTCGATCCCGGTGACCGACGTCATCGAAGTCGTCGCCCGCAGGCTCCGCCTGGGCGAATTCGACGTGCGGTTGGTCGACGACCAGATCATCTGGCAGTACCGCATGCCGCGCGTCCTCGGGGCCGCTGCGATCGGTGCCGCCCTCGCGATCTCCGGGGCGGTCCTCCAGTCGCTGACCCGCAACGACCTCGCCGACCCCTACCTGCTTGGCATCTCGGGCGGCGCGACCGTCGGGGCGGTGACGATCATCGTCCTCGGAGTTCCCCTCGCCGGGCTGGTCGGCTCGGCGGCGGTCACCCTCGCCGCCTTCGTGGGTGCGCTGGCCGCGCTGGCGCTGGTGCTCGGCCTGGCCGCGGGACGGTCGGGCGCGCTCAACCCTTCCCGCACCGTCCTGGCCGGCGTCGCAGTCGGACAGATCTGTGCGGCGTACACGTCGTTCCTGGTCATCGTCTCCGGAGACCGGGATGCCGCCCGCCGCGTGCTGGACTGGACGCTCGGGTCCGTCGCCGGGTTGCGCTGGGGGAGCGCCGGATTCCTAGCCGTCGTCGCCGTCGTCGCCACCCTGGCGATCCTCGGCTTCGCCACTAGGCTCGACGCGTTCGCTTTCGGCGAGGTGGCCGCGACCTCCCTCGGGGTCGACGTCACCCACACGCGGTGG
>JAKDNC010000829.1 GCA_030452025.1 Nocardioides sp.
CCTGGTCCTCTTCGGCCATCCGGCGCTCCCGCTCACGGCTGCCGTAGGTGGCGCGCAGGATCGCTGCATAGCTGTCGGCGCTCGAACCCAACGCACCCGCGATCACGCCCATCGACGTCGTCAGCCACGCCAGCAGCACGAAGTTTGCCAGGGTGGCAGGCTTGGGAAGTTGCTTCGACATGAAGCCCCAGTCGATGACGATCAGGCCCGCGAACAGGGCCAGAACATACAAGCAGACGTACATCGCCAGCACGCCCACCAGCACCGTCAGCACCGTCGACGCGTTGTAGAGGCGGGCCCACATCTTGCCGTATGCGCGCTGCTTCTGCGATTCCCACAGCTTGTTCGCGATGATCAGCCACGCCGTCATCACCACCACCGACAGCACAGTGACCATCGCCAGGCGCCAGGTGCTCATCGCCGCAGACATCGACCAGATCGACGCATAGAAGATGCCGAACGACGCGGTCGCCGCCGCGGCCGCCATCACACCTTTGAGCGTCGACACCAGGCGCCACGGCCTGTTGACCCGGGCCATGCCCAAGACCTGCTGAGTCCAGCCCAACCGGGTCGCGGCGAGCAGCGTGCTCTTGCCCGGCCGATCGGCATTGTCCTGCCAGCGACGCCGGCGGTTCTCCACCATCCGTGACGCCTCGTTGCCCTGGTCCGTTTGGGTCAGCCCGGCCACCGCCGCGACGACGAGTTTCGACACCCTGCGACGCAGTGCAAATGCCCCGCAGGCCGGTACCGACACGATGCCGGCGGAACGCGTCGTGTCGATCTCGACCGGTGTCGGATCCCCGCGCCACAGCCTCGGCAGCTCGGTGATGAACACGATGATCCGGCTGCTGCTGCCCGACTGCGTCACCGAGTCCGACAGGTGCACGTTGCCGTCCTCATCCAGGGACAGCGAGCCGGCGAGGACGGCCAGGTCAACTTGGTCGTCGAGAATGGATTCGAGGTCGGAGGCGATGCGGTCGCGCGTGCTCGTGGCCAGCTCATGCGGCAGGCCGTCCTCTGCCACGATCGTCACGTCAAACGTCATCGGGTCCTCACCGTCTGGGGATCGATCGAACTCGTCCACGGAATGCTACGGATACCCGCCACCCGCCCGCTCGGTGAGGAAGCGGCGCGCACCGATCTGGCACTTCGCGCACATCCTTGACCTGCGCTGCGCACTGATCTGGCACTTCGCGCACCAGTTCACCTGGGTTTTCGGGATAAGTAGTGCGCGCCCGCAGGCCTGGAGGCGCCGTTCGGATCGTTGTAGCCGGGTCGCTCGCAGGGCCGTCGACTAACCTCACGGACATGCGCATCGCCACTTGGAACGTCAACTCCGCCCGCGCCCGCATCGACCGCATCCTCGGCTTCCTCGAGCGTCACGACATCGACGTGCTGGCAATGCAGGAGACCAAGTGCAAGGACGCGCAGTTCCCCACCGAGCGGTTCACTGACCTGGGCTACGAGGTGGCGCACTTCGGCCTGAGCCAGTGGAACGGGGTTGCGGTCGTCTCGCGGGTCGGCCTCGAGGACGTGGCGACCTCGTTCCCCGAGCAGCCGGGCTTCCACAAGGACCCTGAACAGGACCAAGCCGTGGAGGCACGCGCACTCGGCGCCACCTGCGACGGCGTTCGCATATGGAGCCTGTACGTGCCCAACGGCCGCGAACTGGAAGACCCGCACTACACCTA
>JAKDNC010000002.1 GCA_030452025.1 Nocardioides sp.
TCTCGTGCGCTGACGAGCAATATCACTTGCACGTTCGAGTGCGGTTCGTGCGCGGGCGGCGTCGATCTTCTGCGCCGTGGTCTCTGGTGCCGGGCCGAGGGTTGTGTCGTCGCTGATGCCATAGCGGTCCCGATAGGCAGCGACGGTGCGGGCGTGCCGCCGCCACGGCGCTGTCTTCCGTGGATTGCGGGGTGGCATGCCGAGTGGCTTCGTCCACGGAGCTTTCGCGTCCAAGGCGATGTCCAGGACGACGTCGGCGCGCTGCTCGATCAGCTCCCTCCGCTCGGTCAACGCCTGTCGCATATCGGTGCTCATCGACCCGTCTGCGGCGGGCACGAGACCAGCGATCAACCGCGGCGTCTTCCTCGTGCGACCAGACCCAGCGGGTCGTGCGGTCGCACGCGCGACCCGGTGGTGCAGGACGGAGGCGATGTCGTCGGCGTCATCGAACCCGCGTGCGGCGACCAAGCGTGGGACCAGTCGGTCGATGTCGTGATAGTTGGCCTCGGCCCGGCGTAGTTCGGTGGTGAGCGCCCCGAAAGCCTCCGACTGGACTACGGCGTCGACCTGGTCCTCGGTGAGACCCGACGATCGGATCAAAGTCTCCCAGCGGTCGTGTTGTGCTGCCGCCGCGATGGTCTCGTACTCAGCGGCGAGCTGCGCGATTGATCCCCATTGCTCGTGTTCGGCGGTGATGGTCTCGTGCGCAGACAGCTCGGCACCGACGTGCTGGAGCACCCCGTACAGCACGCTTCTGGCGGTGGCGTCAGTGTTGTCGCCGGGGTGCGGGTATGTGTGGTCATCGGAGCGGTCAAGGATCACGTACGCCCGGTTGGACTGCTTGCCGCGGGTCATCGCGACGTAGAAGTTTTCCCGCGTCGTGGTCGGTTCGACCAAGACGTGCGCGGTACCGACAGTGACACCCTGCGCCCTGTGCGCGGTGACCGCGTATCCGAGGTCGACGTGCTCGGTCACGTACGACGCCGGGAGCACGATCGAGCCGCCGAACCGTCGTCCGGTCTTGCGGGTCGTCAGGGAGCCGTCGTCGCGGACACCGATGATGGTCCAGGTGGCGCCGTTGCGCACCCAATCCTTGCCGTTGCGGAGACGGCGGTCGTTACGGCGGGTGATGATCGTGTCCCCCACTCCGGCGGTGGTGCCGTCGTTCAGCTCGACTTCCCGGCCGGGTTTCAGGGTGCCGTCGAGGATCAGGTCCGCGCGGGCACGGACGTTCAACGCAGTCACGTCGTCGCGGGTCTCGGCGATCAACACCGACACCAACCCTTGCTCGTGGTGCGCGCGCCATGCGGCGTAGGCGGCATCGGTCATCGCCTCGGCATCACCCTCATGAATGCGGTCGTGGTCGAGGTAGGTGTCGATCACCTCGGTTCGACCGTGGCGGAGTGCGAGTGAGGCAGTCTTCTCCCACTCGTTCTCAAACCGGTGGACGTCGACCAGCTCTGGCGCATCGTCACGATCACCGACCAAGAGCGAGAACGCGCCGCCTGCGTCCACGGACTGGAGCTGGGCGAAGTCGCCCACCAGGAGCGCCTTCGCCCCGGCCCGCTCAGCCAGGTGGGTGATGCGGTCCAGCGACAGGGTGCCGGCCAACGATGCCTCGTCGATGATAACGAGCTGACCGGCCTCGAAGGTGGTGCCACGGGTGAGGTGGTTCTGCCACCATTTCGCCGTGTTCTCCGTCGCGATCCCCAGGTCATCAGCGAGGACCTGCGCGGCCACCGCTGACGGTGCGAGCCCGACCACTGAGCCGGTGCCGTGCTCCTTCTCCCACGCTTTGCGCAACGCCGACATCGCAGTGGTCTTCCCGGCACCGGCCGGGCCGACAAGCACATCGAGCATCCGACCGGAGACGGCGATCTTCAACAGAGCGTCGGCTTGGTCCTCGCCGAGCATCCGCCCCTCCCTATCCGGCCGGGCGGTGATCTTCTCCACCGTTCCCAGCCGGGCGGTCGGCGCAGTCATGCTGCGGGAGCGGACGAGCAGCCGGTCCTCCGCTGCGAGCAACTGCTCGGAGGAGAACACGGTCGAGTGCTTCGGCCGGAACACGCTCGTGCCGTCGATACGCCGGAACGCGACCGGGCTGGTGGCGAGGTCGGGCGGTGTCAGCCGCAGAGATGCCTGTTCGGCGGCGTCGGTGATCATGCCGACGATCGCCTCACGATCCTGCATGGTGGCGAACCGCAAGCCCATCGTCTGCCGCGACGCCTCGGCCACCAGGTTCCACCGCCGCCACGTCGACCGCTTCTCACCCACCACACCGACGACGGCCTGGCCAAGTTCGGCGATCGCGTCCAACGGCACGTCGTCGGCTCGCAGCAGCATCGGCTTGTCGTTGTCCGTGACGTTGCGTGCCCAGGAGGTGGCGGCCTGACCCAGCACATCGGTCGCGCGGGTGCGCCACTCGCTGGTGAGGTCGGCCAACGACCGCACCTCCTTCTCCGGTCGGGTACTGAGAGTGGCTTGGGCTCGGAGCTTGATGACCGTGGCCGTGGACGGCTGGCGGCCGTGCTTGGCGACGTACTCGGCGATAAGCCGGTTCTTCTCGGCGTCGATGTGCCGGGCACGGGTGGAGAACTCCTGAACGAGCTGTTCCGGCACGCTGCTGATCGCCCAGGCCGGGTTCCGATCGCGGCCCATGTCGCGGGCCTCCCACTCGACGCCGAAGGTGCGGGTCATGTGGTCGGCGAACACCGCCTGGTGCAGCTCCGACAGGGCGACCACGGCGGCGTGCATCGGCCGACCGTCCAAGCTCCGCCACTTGCCGTCAAGCACTGTCTGGACCTTGTTGCTGATGACGACGTGGGTGTGAAGGTGGGGGTCTCCGGCGCGGGAGTCGAAGTGATCGAACGCCGTAGCCACGACCCCGGAGACATCGACCTGTGCAACCGCTCCGCCGCCTGCCGTTGCACCGGTGCGGGTGGCTGCAACCTCACGCTCCATGAACGCAACCACCTCCGCAACCGCTCGATGATGCGCGTCCCCGATGAGAGCTTGGGTGCCAGCGTCCGCGACCGCCCACAACGCCGAAGCGGACTTCGGGACCGAGAACGTGAAGTCGAACCCCGCCACCGCCCGCCGTGTCCCCCGCGAGGCTTCCTCAGCCTCGATCTGCCCGACGGCCTCGCCCTTCGCGCCGGGACTCAACGCCGGGTCCAGGTCCGCGATGCGGGCCTCGACCCGTTCCGCCGGGGACTTGTAGGCCGGGAACGCCAGACCGAGCGGATCTCCGCTGATCGGGTCACGACCCATCCCCATCAAGAGCTGAAGCTGGGCCTCCGAGACCCGATCACTCACCGCGAGCTGACCCTTCCCGAGCGAGGCGACACCGGAGCCCAGCCATTGACCTGGTGGCGTTCCCGCCTCCGCGTAGTACCTCGTCAGCGGCGTGCTGAGGCTCCGGTCGCCGTCAGCGGCGGCGACTGTGCGCAGCAGGTACTTGTAGCCGTCTCCGGCGCTCATTACCCGCATCGACACCGTCATGCTCACGAGGTGCGCACCTCCGGTGTCCGTGAGGGGCGTTCAGCGGCCCGACCTTGTACCCATCTCGGCGAAGTCGTTCTTCGAAAGCATGCCGAGGTTGCTGATGAAGGTTCATTGTCCGTTCAAGGCCAATGCGGTGCGGGTTAGCAACACTGGCCATGACGGTCAGGCCGGCATACCTGAGGGCGCGCTTTGGTTGGGACCGGTTCGGCTACAGTGGTGGCATGACTTGGTGATCCTCGCCCTTCTCCTGCGTCCGTGGCGTGTGCCAGGCGGGAGTTCGATCGACTCTGAGGACACCTGTGGCCATCACAACTTCTTCTTCGCTTTCGCGCGCCGCCGCTCATCTGCGTGTGGACGGTATCTCGATCTCGTTCACAGACCGGCGTGTGCTCACGGACGTGTCGTTCACCGTCCCCGCCGGGGATCGGACAGGCTTGATTGGTGAGAACGGGTCCGGCAAGACCACGTTGTTGCGCGTCATCGCCGGCCTGACACGCCCCGACGGTGGCATCGTGAGTGCCATCGCGCCCGGCGGGCATGCGCCGCGCATCGGGCTACTGCACCAGGAACCACCATTCCTGGCGAGCATGTCGATTGCCGAAGCGCTGGCATCCGCGGTCGCTCCACTTCGCGCGGCCGCCGACGCGGTTGACGCAAGGGCCCACGCTCTCGCCAATACACCCGATGACCAGGCCGCGGCACGCAACTACGCCGACGCTCTGGAGACCGCCGAACGGGTCGGGGCATGGGACGTCGATGCGCGCATCGACGCGATGATGACGGGACTGGGATTGGGCGATCTGCCGCGCGAACGCGAGACCGGGCGCCTCTCGGGTGGGCAGCGCTCGCGCCTGGCCCTGGGGTGGCTGCTGCTGTCCGCCCCGGAGGTGCTGCTGCTGGACGAGCCGACCAACCACCTCGACGATGCCGCCACGGAACACCTACGCGGCGTGCTCGTCTCATGGGCCGGACCAGTGCTGATCGCCAGCCACGACCGAGCGTTCCTCGACGAGGCGGTGACCTCCCTCGTGGACCTGGACCCGGCTCCGAGACTGCACGCGGTGGCTGGGCCGCTCGTCGGGGACGGTGAGGAAGCGGGCATCGGCATCACTCGTTTCACGGGCACCTACACCGACTATCTGCATGCCCGACTGGACGCTCGGGAGCGGTGGGAACGCCAGTACCGCGAAGAGCAGGGAGAACTCAAGCGTCTCCGTGCCGCCGTTGGTGAGAATCAGAGCGTCGGGCACCGCGATTGGAAGCCTCGCTCGGAGGTACGCATGGCGGAGAAGTACTACGCCGACCGCAACGACAAAGTGGTGTCCCGACGGGTCAACGACGCCCAGACCCGATTGGCCGACCTTCAGGAGCGCCAAATCCGCAAACCGCCCCCGGAGCTACAGTTCCGCGGGCTCAACGCCGCGCAGAGCACGGCAACAGCCCAGGGTGCCTGGCCCGGCCCGGTGCTGGCGGCCACCGACGTTGCGGTCGCTGGGCGCCTCAAGGCGACCTCACTGACCGTGAGCGCGGATGAGAAGTGGCTGATCACCGGGCCCAACGGGTCGGGCAAGTCGACGCTGCTGCACCTGCTCGCCGGTGACCTCGCCCCAACGGCGGGGACCATCAACCGGCCACGAGGGCTGCGTGTCGGTCTGCTCGCCCAGGAAGTTGACTTGCCCGATCCGCACCACCGCGGATCGGAACGGACCACACGCGAGGCCTACGAAGACCTTGTCGGGAGGAAACGGGCCGAGCAGGTGCCTCTGGGAACATTCGGGCTGATCGCGGGCCGAGATGAGCACCGGCCCGTGCGCGTTCTCAGCGTCGGACAGCAACGTCGACTGGCCCTCGCTGTGCTCCTCGCCGACTCACCCGACGTGCTGCTGCTGGACGAACCGACCAACCACCTTTCGCTTCTGCTCGTAGCCCAACTCGAAGCAGCCCTCTCCAACTACCCAGGAAGCGTCGTCATCGCCTCCCACGACCGGTGGTTGCGCCGCACATGGACCGGGCAGAGCTTCGACCTGACCGGCACTTGACCTCGCTATCAGACATAAAGTCACCTGGACGTGACAGGTGGAGCCAGGCACGGCCGCAAACAACTCGTACCACCACCGGCGACAAACCGCGATCAGCTACCGCCTCTGCCTGTCACCCATCTCCTATAGGATCGCGCGGATCCACTGTTGTGTCCTGCTAACGGGATTCGGTCGGGGCACCTGCCGTAGCCCGCCCGGCCAGGCCATCGCGGAGCCCCCTTATGGCGACGTATCCCCTTGGGTCACGGCCATACCGGACATTCGAGCTGAAAAGCGTCTGTGCCCGAACGATCAGAACCGAGAATCGGGCTCGTTGAGACGGTTGTGGTCGGGCCGTCTTTGACCATCAGTGGGTCGGCACATGGCTGACGGTCCTCAGTGTTCTATCCCCGCTCGATCAGGACTGTTCTCAGTGGATACTCGTGCAGGCAGGCGGATCAGTGCCGCTAATCCGAGCACTGCCAGGACGATGGCAGCGACGATCATGGCGGTGGTGAATCCGGCTTGCTGGACGCCGAATCCAGTCAGCAGAGGTCCGCCGGCGAGGCCGGCGGCGTAGGCGAGGTTGTACAAGGCGTAGGAACCGCCAAGGGTCGGCGGCGTGGCTCGGAAGCCCTGTTCGCCGATCATTGTGGTCGCCGGTGCAAGCAGGAGCGCTGAGGAGACGCCTAGCAGGACCATGCCGATGCTGGTGTGCCACAGCTCGGTTGCGAACCCGATCACGATGAGCGCAGCAGCGACCGCGAGGACGCCGGCCCCGATCAAAAGTCTGAGTGGTGCCGTGGTGACGTACCGGCCCACGACCGGGTTGGCGATCATTGCCGCCAAGGCTGCAAGCCCGAAGAGCAATCCGATCGTCAGCGCGCTGGCTCCCAGGTGCACAGGCAGCACGGGCTCGACTCCTGAGAGCACGGCCGCGCCGATCGCAACGGCGATCACGATGGAGAACGACCCTGGCACGCGGAGCACGGCAAGAGGCCCTGAAGGGTCGTCGGTAACCCGCGGAGAGCCCTTGACCAGCACGATACGCAGCACCCCATCGATCATGGCGATGGCGGTAGCGAGCAAAAAGGGCGATGCGGTGCCAAAGTGCTCGACCAGAAAGCCCGCGAGTGGGGGGCCGAGCAGCACGCCCAGAGTAAGGGAAGACAGGGCGATCCCCATCGCCTGTCCGCGCTTGTCGAAGCTGGTGGTTGCGGCGATCAACGAAAGGGCAGCGACCCAGGACATGCCGCCGGCGATGCCCTGGGCAAGGCGGGCAACCAGCAACAGCCAGTACGGGCCTCCCGTGGCGAACAACAGCGTCGCTGCGGCCAGTCCAACGAGCCCGATGAGCAGCGGCGTCTTGGGTCCGTGCCGGTCGACGATGCGACCGGCAAAGAGAGTAGCGATGATCATCGCCAGCGCGTAGGAGGAGAACAGCACCCCCGTGGCTGCCGGTCCCGCGCTGACAACTGCGGGCAGCAGCGGCAGAACCGGGACCGCCAGGCCGTGAACGAGCATGTCGGTGAACACCGCCGCCGATCCGACGATCAGCGCATTCCTTGGGGTGGTGCCTCGCGTAGGCAAGGCACCATCACGGTTCGTCATGTGGAGGTCTTTCTATGAGAGCAACCCCTTCACCAGCGCCGTCACAGCGGCGTCGAGGTGTTGGAGGTGCGGAAGGTCATCGGGACGGGTCACCGCGGTAACGGTGAACCCCTGAAGCAGGATCAGCACCAGACCGGCGGCCGTCGCAGCCGACACCGGCAAGTCGGGGTGTTCGCCCAGGGACGCGGCGATCTGATCGCGCCATGCATCCAGTGCTTCGTGCTTGGGACGACTGTCATCGAGGGCTTGCGGAGCGACCAGGACTGTGGTGTACGCCAGGGCTCGGAACCGCTTATCAACTTGCAGCAGCGTCACGAACTCGCTCAGCAAGGCGCGCAACCGGCCCTCGGCATCAGACCGCGCAGGTGCAGCATCGAAGATCCGGCTGCCGTAGTCCAACCAACCCCACTCCAGGGCCTCGGTCAGCAACACAGTCTTGCTCTGGAAGTGATGGTGGAGCGCCCCTCGCGAGACACCGGCACGCTCGGCGATGCGCTCAAAGGTCGCACCGCGCCAGCCCTTCTCCTCGAAGGACTCCAAGGCAGCCCCCAGCAGCGCCACACGGGTCTTCGCTGTGTCCTTCGCAGTACGCTTCATACATACAGGCTAGCCCGTATGTAACCACCGTCAAGCCGACTTCCTTCACGCCCAGAGGTCAGGGGGCTTGCGCGCCACGTCCAGCTCGTCTCCGTGGCGGTTCAGTCGCAGCTACCGTTGCTTCCCTGCGAAGTAGACTGAACCCCGTAATTACAGAGGCAAAGACGCGACTACTTTTGCTCCCTCACGGGGTCCCCGACTCCACGTAGTACCTCGTCAGAGGCGAGCTGAGGCTCCGGTCGCCGTCCGCGGCGGCGACCGTGCGCAGAAGGTATTTGTAGCCATCCCCAGCCGACATCACCCGCATCGAAACCGTCACCACGCCACCGCCCTTCGGCAGTCAGGTGAGCGGACGACGACCGCGCGGAGCGCCGTCAACTTTTGTTGACGCTCTCGACGTGCAAGACGCGTGGCAGCTCTGGCGGGTAGTAAGAATCGAGCGTGGTGGAGAGTCGGCTGGGCAGCCCTGGATCGTGGATGGTGCTGTCGTCGGGCTAGTGAGAGGCGGACTGGCGACGACGAGGGGGATGCAGTGTGTGGGTGGTGCCCTGGTAGGTGATCTACCCGGCGAAGGAGTCCACGGAGGGTTCGGGATCGGGTTCACCGACCTGCCGGAACTCTCATGCCTCACACTGCCACGCACGCCCGCGGACTGATGATCGGTTTATTGTTCAGCGGATATGAAGCAATCAACCTCGCCGCCGGGCACTACTTCGGCGGCGAGACGGTCTGGTCCTCCGAGCTCATTCCCCCGTCCTCCGCATGCTTGTCCGCCACTGGCCGGATGCGCCGAATTCGGGCGAAAACAGAAGCCGGGAAGCGTTCTAGGTGAGCTGGAGCGTGGTGATACAGGTGGGATCGTCCTTGGCGGTCGAGATGGTGGTACTCGCGGTCTGATCGCCGTGTTCGACGGTGACTGTGGCATCGATATCGCGGGGCAGCCAGATGCCTGCGAATCCGTTGTCGTGGGTGCGGATGGTCTCATCGAGGATCACCGCGTCGGTGGTCGCGTCGGTGACCGTGACGTCGATGTCCTCGTTGTTGAGTTCACCGAGGCAGGTGGTGAGGCTGTGGGAGAAACAGTCATGTGTCTGGGCGGAGTACGGGGCGATGGATACGTAGAACTCGTCCTCGGGCAGATCAAGCGAAGACTCGTTGCCGGCCTCGTCAGAGAGCAAGAGCACGTCGGGCTGGACCGAGGCGATGAGGCCGTCCGGGCGCTCCGTGACCGGCATGGTGTCGAGGTGTTCGATGACCTCGCGGGCATCGAGCCCATCGAGGTCATAGTCGCTGAGCCACGCGTTGCCGGTCTCGCCCGCAACGGGGCCGGTGCTGGCCGGGGCGCAGGCGGTTACGAGCACGATCGCGCAGAGCGCGGCGGTGAGGGTGCTGAGGGTTCTGGCTGTGGTTCGGATGATCGTTCCTTCTTAGCGTGTCCGGAGTGGTCGTGATCCAAGCTTATGGATCAGTAGCGGAGTATCGCCTGCTGGTGCAGGTGCGGTATCCAGTCTTGGACGAGGCGGGTGGAGTCGATCCCGGTCAACGCGACCGGGATGTCGCCAAGGTGATGGACGATTAGCAATGGGTCGGTGGAGACGACCCGGGTGGTGCTACCCAACGCGGGGTGGCCGGCGCCGGTAAAGGTATGTCCGTGGATACGTGCGGAGAATCGTGAGGCTGGCAGGTAGCGGCAGGGTTCGTCGGCTAGGGCGAGGTCATGCAGCAAGGTCCTCGCTGCGTGGTTCCCTTGGCGCTGGAGTCCTCCCAATGGTCAATCCGGTAGGAGCTATGACCGGGATAGTGGTGCACCGCGACTCCGCCAGCGGCGTAGATGCGCTGGCGTGGGGCGTGCAGTGCACGCAGGTGGCCGTCGACGGGGATCCCCTCGGGCCCGGTCCAGGGAGCTGGCGCGGCGGCCAGGGTGCCGTGGGCGACGATCGCCAAGTCACCTTCAACATGGGTGCCGTCGTCGAGGATGATGGTGATCCGATCGGCGTGGGTGCGGATTGCACGTGGCTGGCGCCCCAAGTAGGTCGCGTGCTGGGGCTGGCTCAGATCGAGCAGGCGTCTTGCGACGTGCTCGCCGATGGCGGTGGCGCCGGGCACGAGCGAGCGGGCGATCAAGGCGACATCGTGACCGGCTTCGATGAGAAGGGACGCGGTCTCCGAAGCCACCAACCCGCCTCCAAGTATCAGTACCCGCGTCGGGTGCGTTCCCGCGAGCAGGTTGCGCACACGGACAGCGTCGGCGATTGAGTGCAAGGTCGTCAGCTGGCCGGCGCTCACGGCTTGGTCCCGACCGATGATTGTCTCGTCGAGGGTGCGCGGTCGGCTGCCGGTCGCGATGACCAACGCGTCATAGGCCCTAGTTTTACCAGAGGCGAGATGCACTTCTCGTGTCTGCGGGTTGACGCTGCGGACAGTGTCGGTACTCGTCCGGGTATCCGTGACAGATAGCGCGGCCTGGTCGGGTTCGAGCAGTCCGAGCGCTACGCCCTTGTTAACCAGTGTCCGGTTGTAGGGGCGTTCGCCGCTTCGGGCGAGGAGATCGATCTCGACATCAGCCTCCGAGGTGTGCAAGGTCTTCACGGCGGAGGTTCCTGCCGCGCCTGCGCCGATGATGCCAACGGTGCGGGTGCTCATCGCGCTCCGTTCGCGGTGAAGGATGGCAGCAGGATCGCGTCGATGAACCATGGCGCGTCATCGGGGTCGAGGCGTCCTGCTCGGACTTCCTCGGCTGCGCCGTTCATCACCACGTGGGTAGTGGTCAGCAGCCAGGTCACGGGCAGGTCTACGCGGAACGCGCCCTCGCGCTGGCCCCGGAGCAGTAGGCTGCGCATGCGCGCCTCGGCCTTCTCATGCAGCTCGCGGATGCGGGCTGCGGGAAGCTCCTTCTGCGCAGCCGTCAACAAGGCACCGGATTGATCGACGAGCACCCAGCTGGAAGCAACCAGTCGCTGGAATGCCTGGGCGGCCTCGCCGTCGAGAGACACCTCCTCCAGCACGACCTCGCCGTGTTCGAGGCTGTCCACCAACGCTTCTTCGATGAGCTCGGCACGGGTCTGGAAGTGGCCATACAGGGTCATCCGCCCCACGCCGGCCTCCGCCGCAATGTCGGCGACCGAGGCATCGGGATTCTTGCGGATCGCCGTCACCGTGGCCGCCAAGATTTTGGCCCGGTTGCGCTGGGCGTCGGCGCGCTGGTTGGCCGCGCGGTTCGCTGTCGTCGGGGCGCGTCGGGTACCCCGTGTCGCCTGAGCCTTCTTCGTCGGCATCGTCCACCTCGTAAGTCGTATGGGAATGTATGAGATAGTGTAGCTGTTGCAACTCGTACCCCATTGATTGAGTTAGGAGTCGGAGATGACCAACCGCACACAACCCGACAGCGCGACGTCGGCCTACCCGAAACGCTGGCTGGCGCTCGCCTTGCTGGGCACGGCCCAGTTCATGCTGATCCTCGACGTGACTGTCGTGGCGATCGCCCTGCCGCAGATGGAGGCGGACCTGGCGCTCTCCCGCGAGGCGTTGACGTGGGTTGTCACCGCCTACACGGTCGCTTTCGGCGGCCTGATGCTGCTCGGCGGGCGCAGTGCCGACCTGTTCGGCGCCAAACCCATCGTCTACACCGGCCTACTGACCTTCGTCGCCGGTTCTCTGGCCGCCGGCTTCGCCGACACCGGAACCGTGCTGCTCGCTGGGCGCGTAGCCCAGGGCGCTGGAGCGGCCATGCTCTCCCCGGGAGCGCTGTCCGTCGTCGTGCGCCTGTTCGAAGGTGACGAGCGCAACCGCGCCCTGGGCATCTGGTCCGCGCTCGGCGGCGGTGGAGCCGCCGTCGGAGTGCTGCTGGGTGGACTTATCAGCGCCGGACCCGGTTGGCCGTGGGTGTTCTTCATCAACGTTCCCGTCGGCGCGATCGTCCTCATCGGCCTGCTGCGGGTGCTGCCGCCGCTGCCGCCGCAGCCCGGTGCCCGCGAACGGTTGGACGTCCTGGGGGCCATCCTCGTCACCGGTGCCACCGGCCTGGCGATCTACGCGCTGACTGTCGCTGGCGAGATTGGTTGGACGGCGCCGCGCACGCTCATCTTCGCAGGGGTCGCGGTCGCGCTCTACTTGCTGTTCGGCTGGTGGCAGAAGACCGCGCGCTCGCCGCTGATGAACCTATCGCTGCTCGGCAGGCGGCCGGTGTTCTCTGGCGTGTTCGTGCTCGGGATCGCCACTGCGCTCATGGTCGCGGTGTTCTTCCTCGGCACCTTCTACTTCCAGCAGTACGCCGGCTTCGGCCCGCTGGCAACCGGCCTACTGTTCCTGCCCGTCGCACTGGCGACGATGGCCGGTGCGCAGACGGCAGGAAAGCTCGTTGGCAGGCTCGGCGCCCGCAAGCTCGGGGCGATCGGCATGACCGTCGGAGCGATCGGCCTGCTTGTTCCCGCACTATGGTCCACCACACTGACCACGACCATCGGGATCAGCTTCGGCTCGCTAGGCATCGGGATGCTGTTCGTCGTCGCCTCGGTCACCGCGCTTGGAAACGTCGCGCCGGAGGAGGCGGGTATTGCCTCGGGTCTGCTGAGCACGTTCCACGAGATCGGTGCTTCCGTCGGTGTTGCGACCGTCTCCAGCATCGCCGTGGTCAGCCTGACCGTTGGTGGCGATGCCGGATTCAAACAGGCGTTCCTCGCTGTAGCGATCGGTGCGGTCGCCGCGACCATCATCGCCAGCATCGCCATCCCCGGACGCCCTCGGGTGGCAGCACCGGAACCCACCCCTTGATGGATACCCCATAGGGGTATATGTTGACAGAAGTCGTACACGAATGAAGGAGTTAGTGATCATGACCACCACGACCGAGTACCAGGTGACCGGAATGAGCTGCGGACACTGCGAGACCGCAATCCGCACCGAAATCTCCGAGATCCCCGGCGTTACCGATATCGACGTCAGCGCAGCCACCGGCCGGCTGGCCGTCACCACCGACAAACCGGTCGACGAAACCGCGGTGCTCGCCGCGGTCGACGAGGCCGGATACGCCGCCGTCAGGAGCTGACATGAAAGCACCTGCACGGCTGGGCCTGTACGGGTTGGTCCTCGTGGCCGTGTTCGCCGTGGCTGGATTCGCGGCGAACGCGGTCATCCCCGAGGAGACCGTGCAGAGCTGGTCAGAAGGCACCGAACTGAACACCAATCAGAGCGAAGGAGACAACATGAACACCGCCGGGCACGAGGGCCACACAGACGACACAGCCGCCCTTGGCCTGGGCATCGCGCAGGAGGGTTACCGGCTCACCGCAGTGACCGCCCCCACCGACACCGGTACCGAGAAAAAGCTGTCCCTGACGATCACCGGCCCGGACGGGAACCCGGTTACCGACTTCCAGCTGGAGCACGAAAAAGAACTGCACCTGATAACCGTTCGCGCCGACGGTCAGCACTTCCGCCACGTCCACCCAGAGATGAACGACGGCGGCACCTGGACGATCCCCTGGCAGTGGGACGCGGCCGGGACCTATCGAGTCTTCGCGGACTTCGTTCCCGCAGAGGCCGGGGAAGGACTCACCTTGTCGACCTCGGTCCACGTGGGCGGCGACTACGAGCCCACACCGGCCACCGGGCCGAGTACCGAGACCACCGTCGACGGCTTCGACGTCAGCGTGGAGGGCGATCTCACCGCAGGCGAGGCCTCGCCGCTGACCATGACCATCACCCGTGCCGGAGAACCAGTCACTGAGCTGGAACCCTATCTGGGCGCGTTCGGCCACCTCGTCGCCCTGCGTGGCGGAGACCTGGCCTACCTGCACGTCCACCCCCACGGGGACGAGCCGCAGGCCGGCGAGATGTCTGGTCCGAAGATCGTGTTCGAGGCCACCGCGCCCACCGAGGGGCGCTACCTGCTCTACCTGGATTTCCAGGTTGACGGCGAGGTCCACACCGCCCCTCTGGTGATCGATACGACCACCGGCTCGGGCCTGCGCGGCGACGGGCACTCCGATGGTGGGGGTTCCGGTCAGGAGCCGGGCACGGGTGGCGAGCATCAGGAAGGAGAAGGCCATGACCACTGACAACACCAGTACTGGGGTCGCCGGCATCGAGTTGCAGATCGGTGGCATGACCTGCGCCTCGTGTGCGAACCGGATCGAGAAGAAACTCAACAAGCTCGACGGTGTCACCGCGAGCGTGAATTACGCGACCGAGAAGGCCAATGTCACGGGCCCCGACGACCTGGACCCGCAGGCTCTGATCGCGGAGGTCGAAAAGACCGGCTACACCGCTGCCCTTCCGGCGCGTGCCAAGGGCTCCGGTAACAGTTCAGACGAGGAGGGCGAGTCGTCCGAGGACGCCGAATTGCGATCTCTGCGTCAGCGTCTCATCGGCTCTGCGGTCCTGGCGGTGCCAGTGATCGCGATGGCGATGACCCCGGCCTTGCAGTTCGACTACTGGGGCTTTGCCTCCCTCGTCCTCGCCGCCCCCGTGGTGGTTTGGGCCGGGTGGCCGTTCCACCGCGCAACGTGGATGAACCTCAAGCATGGTGCAGCCACAATGGACACGCTCATTTCGGTGGGCACGACCGCGGCGATGATCTGGTCGATCGTCGCCCTGTTCTTCGGCACCGCTGGCCAGCCCGGCGTCGTCCACCCCTTCGAGCTGACCATCTCGCGCTCCGACGGGCTCGGGAACATCTACCTCGAAGTCGCCGCCGGGGTGATCACGTTCATCCTGATGGGCCGCTACTTCGAGAAGCGCTCCAAGCGCAGCGCCGGGGCCGCCCTGCGCGCCCTGCTGGAACTGGGGGCGAAGGAAGTCTCCCTCCTACGCGACGGCACCGAACAGCGAGTCTCCATCGACGACCTCGTGGTCGGCGACGAGTTCGTCGTCCGGCCCGGTGAAAAGATCGCAACCGACGGGACCATCACCTCTGGAAACTCCGCGGTCGACGCCTCGATGCTCACCGGCGAGTCCATGCCGGTCGAGGTCTCCGAGGGTGACACTGTCACGGGTGCGACCGTCAATGCCGGTGGCCGCCTGGTCGTGAAGGCGTCCCGGGTGGGCTCAGATACCCAACTGGCGCAGATGGCGAAAATGGTCGAGGACGCCCAGTCAGGCAAGGCCGAAATCCAGCGGCTAGCCGACCGGGTCTCCGGGGTATTCGTGCCGATCGCCATCGCCGTCGCCGTGGCCACCCTCGGTGCGTGGATCGGAGCCGGGTTCCCGCTGTCAGCCGGGTTCACCGCGGCAGTGGCGGTGCTAATCATTGCCTGCCCGTGCGCCCTGGGATTGGCAACCCCGACCGCCCTGCTGGTCGGGACCGGTCGCGGCGCGCAGATGGGCGTGCTCATCAAGGGGCCCGAGACCCTGGAATCGACCCGCAAGGTCGACACGATCGTGCTGGACAAGACCGGCACCGTCACCACCGGCAAGATGACCCTCACCGACGTCATCACCGCCAACGGGGTGGATCGGGACAAGCTGCTGCGCCTGGCCGGCGGGCTGGAAGATGCCTCGGAACACCCGATCGCCCAGGCCATCGCCGCCGGCGCGACCAGTGAGGTCGGCGACCTGCCCACGCCGGAGTCCTTCGAGAACATCGAAGGCAAGGGCGTGCAGGGCGTCATCGACGGCCACGCCGTGCTCGCCGGACGGGAGACGCTGCTGGCCGAGTGGTCCCAGCACCTTGACGAGGATCTGCGTTCGGCGAAGCAGGCGGCCGAAGCTGAGGGCAAGACCGCGATCGCGGTCGGCTGGGACGGTGTCGCGCGCGGCGTGCTGGTGGTCTCCGATCAAGTCAAGCCCACCAGCGCCCAGGCCATCGCCCAATTCAAGGAGCTGGGCCTAACGCCGGTGCTGCTCACCGGGGACAATCAGGCCGTGGCCGAGCAGGTCGCCGCCGCGGTTGGCATCGAGAAGGTCATCGCCGAGGTCCTGCCCAAGGACAAGGTCGACGTCGTCGCCCGCCTCCAGGACGAGGGCAAGGTCGTAGCGATGGTCGGCGACGGCGTCAACGACGCGCCCGCCCTCGCCCAGGCCGACCTTGGCCTGGCGATGGGCACCGGCACCGACGTTGCGATCGAGGCCGCCGACATCACCCTCGTCCGCGGCGACCTGCGTGCCGCCGCCGACGCGATCCGGCTGGCACGGCGGACGCTGCGCACGATCAAGACGAACCTGTTCTGGGCCTTCGCCTACAACACCGCCGCGATCCCGCTGGCCGCCTTCGGGCTGCTCAACCCGATGCTCGCGGGAGCGGCCATGGCACTGTCGTCGGTGTTCGTGGTCTCCAACAGCCTCCGATTGCGGACCTTCAAGGCCCGCGCGGACGACGACAGCGCGCCGGCACCTGCCGGCTCGACGCCGGCCCGTGAGCCGGTGAACGCCTGACCAACCGTCATCACACAACAAGAAGGGAAACCCGATGACTGCACACGAAAACCTGAACCTAACCGACAACTCGTCCAGTGGAGGCGGCTGCTGCGGCCACGCGCCGAGCGCCGACGCCGTTGCTCAGACCCCCGACATCGAGATGGCCGAATGCCCGGTGATGGCCGGCACCCCGGTCGTCAAGACCGACGCTGAGGCCGCCGGTCTCTACCGCGAGCACAACGGCCAGCGGTACTGGCTGTGCTGCGCCTCGTGCGGCCCACTGTTCGACGCCGACCCCGATCGCTACGCCACAGCCACGTAACGATGGGCAGGGCAGACTCCGCGCTTCTCAAACTCATCGGGAAGCGCGGAGTCCTTCTCCTCAAAGCTGCAACTACCGGGCGCAAGTGGAACGTGACGACAAGTCGTGCTCACCCTGTGGCCACCGAGCACAGCGATCGTTCGGACGATGAGTTTGCCCGTTGGAGAACCCAAGGCCCCTACAAACCGGGCCTGACGAAATGACGACAGCCGCCGTGGCCACCATCGCCTACTCAACGGAGAAGACCGTTTACGTCGTCAACTACGAGGCGGACGGCATGACGATGACGAACCACAAGTAGGTCATCGAAAGCGAGATACAGCCTGCTTCTTAGGGGCAACGGCTAGGTGCTCCCGGACGGGAACAAGAAGAACGGATCGGATATGAACGACGAACATACGAACCACAGCCATTCTGAGGACCGCTCGGGACGAGGCGGGGGCGTCACTCTCGCCAACCATCACGAGCACGCGGATCACGACGCCCCCACGAGCCACGGCGGTCACGATCACGGGCACGGCGGCCATGCCGGTCACGGTGACCATGTGGGACAGTTCCGCCGGCTGTTCTGGATCATGCTCGTTGTTGCTGTCCCCGTGGTGGGTTTCAACGATATGTTTGCCCACCTCATCGGCTACTCTCTGCCCGAGGCCGAGTGGGTTCGCTGGGTCTCCCCGGCCCTGGGCACGGTCATGTACTTCTGGGGCGGCTGGCCGTTCCTCACCGGCGGGCTGAGCGAGATCCGCTCCCGCAAACCCGGAATGATGCTGCTGATTGCCCTGGCGATCACGGTCGCCTTCGCCTCCTCGTGGGGCGCGAGCCTGTACCTGATCAGCCACGAGCTGAACTTCTGGTGGGAGTTGGCCCTGCTGGTCGTCATCATGCTGCTGGGCCACTGGATCGAGATGCGTTCCCTGGCCCAGACAACCTCGGCGCTGGATTCGCTGGCTGCGCTGCTACCGGACGAGGCCGAGAAGCTCGACGGCGACGCCGTGGTGAAGGTGGCACCCGCCGACCTGACCGTCGGCGATCTGGTTATTGTTCGGCCGGGGTCCTCGGTACCCGCCGACGGAAAGATCGTCGACGGTAGTGCCAGCATGGACGAGTCGATGGTCACCGGTGAGTCCAAGACCGTCCGGCGAGAGACCGGTGAACGGGTGGTCGCCGGCACCATCGCCACCGATTCCGGCCTGCGGGTCGAGGTCACCGCCACCGGCGACGACACCGCCTTGGCCGGCATCCAGAAACTCGTCACCGATGCCCAGGCCTCTACCTCCCGTGCCCAGCGGATCGCGGACACGGCAGCGGCGTGGCTGTTCTGGTACGCACTCAGCGCTGCGGTGATCACCGCGGCCGTCTGGTCATTGGTCGGGCTGCCCGACGATGCCGTGGTCCGCACCATCACCGTGCTCGTGATCGCCTGCCCTCACGCCCTGGGTCTGGCGATCCCGCTGGTCGTGTCCATCGCAACCGAACGCGCCGCCCGCGGCGGCGTCCTGGTCAAGGACCGCCTCGCCTTGGAATCCATGCGCACCGTCGACACGGTGCTGTTCGACAAGACCGGCACCTTGACCAAGGGCGAGCCCACCGTCACCGCGGTCGAACCCGTCGGGAACCGCAGCCAGGACGAGGTGCTTGCCTTAGCCGCGGCTGCTGAGACCGACAGCGAACATCCACTCGCTCGAGCCATCGTGGGCGCCGCCCACACCCGCAAACTGGACGTACCCGCCGCGGCGGACTTCTCCTCCTCCCCAGCAGTCGGCGTGAAAGCCACCGTGCAGAACACCGTCATCACCGTCGGCGGCCCCTACCTGCTTGACCAGCACCAGCAGGACGAGGTCCCCGTCGCCGACACCTGGCGGGAGGAAGGCGCGATCATTCTCCACGTACTCGCCGACGGTCAGATCATCGGCGCACTACGCCTTGCCGACGAGATCAGGCCCGAATCCCGCGAAGCCGTCAACGCCCTGCACACTGTCGGTGCGCAAGTGGTCATGATCACCGGCGACGCCCAGGCCGTAGCAGACACCGTGGCCAAGGACCTGGGCATCGACCGGGTCTTCGCCGGAGTCCGCCCCGAAGACAAGGCCGCCAAGGTTGCCGACCTCCAAGAAGAGGGTCGCAAGGTCGCGATGGTCGGCGACGGCGTCAACGACGCCCCTGCCCTCGCCCGAGCCGACGTCGGCATCGCGATCGGCGCAGGAACCGATGTCGCCATCGGTTCGGCAGGCGTCATCCTGGCCTCCTCGGACCCACGTTCGGTGCTGTCCGTCATCGACCTCTCCCGCGCAACCTATCGGAAGATGAAGCAGAACCTCTGGTGGGCCGCCGGCTACAACCTCATCTCCGTGCCTCTGGCCGCAGGCGTCCTCGCCCCCATCGGATTCGTGCTGCCCATGAGCGTCGGCGCGATCCTCATGTCCGTCTCCACCGTCGTCGTGGCCCTCAACGCGCAGCTGCTCCGTCGCCTCGACCTCAAGCCCGCGGCCAGCACGACAAGACTTCTCGACGCTGGCCCATCCACATGAACGGCCGCCGCTGCCGGAGCCGACACCACTCGAATCAGGAGGAGACGTCATGGACACCGTCACCACATCAGTGACCGAAACCAGCCATGGCTATATCAGTGACAAGACCCGCTATCTGGCGCGCATCAAGCGTATCGAGGGCCAGGCCCGCGGCATCCACCGGATGGTCGACCAAGACACGTACTGCATCGACATCCTCACCCAGATCAGTGCCATCACCTCCGCCCTGGAGAACGTCGCCCTTGGTCTGCTCGACGACCACCTCAAACACTGTGTCGCCGGAGCCATCCACAACGGCGGGGCCGAGGCAGAAGAGAAGATCGGAGAAGCCTCCGAAGCCATCGCCAGACTCGTCAAGTCCTGAGGAGGAACACATGAGAACCCTCGCCCACACATTGAAATCGGCTCTCGACTCGGGCGACGTCAGCGTCTCGATCAGCCGTTGCTGCAATGCACTTCGATGGGTCATCACCGCACGCACGTCAACCGACAGAAGCTGTCGATAGCCCGTTCTCCATCTCCACACGGGCGTAACAACGAGAGAGCTGGGGGGCGGACATGGCACCGTACGACCCCCTGCTCGCCCGGACACGCACCATCCACAATCCCAGTGGCCCCGTCGCGTACGACTGCGTCAAGCTGATCGTGGTCCGCGACGGTGGCGCCATCCTCTTCAGCGAGTTCGGTGAACAGCCCGTCAATGTCGGCGACGTGATCCTGCTCGGCGCGAACGTCCTCTGCGGATCGGAGCCGGAGGGGCACATCACGGTCACGACGATCTACCTCGACACTGACTACGTCCTCGATCAACTGTTCTGGCAGCATGTCGAGCTCCTGCACGACCGGCTGGACGCGCAAGGCTTCGCGGACACGACCTTTACCGAGCCCGCCCAATTGCTCCGCCTCGGTGAAGATCGGACCGGCATGTTGATGCCGTGGTTGGATGAATTGGTCGCCTTGAGCATCGGTCAGGCCTACCGGCAGCGCTTCCATCGGATGCAGGCACTGTTGCACGCGGTCATCGACGTGGTTGCTCCGTTCATCCGCATCTCGCCGCTCCGCACTTCACCGCTGCAACGGGCCCATATTCGGCCGACAATCCCGCGCGATCGCCGCTTCGCGCCGCTGCGTGTCGAGGCCCGGGAGGTTCACGTCGCTTTACATGCTGATGTGGCCAGGGCATGGACGTTGCCAGAGTTGGCCAACATGGTCCATCTGTCGTCGAAGCAACTCACCCGAGTGTTCGCGGACGCCTTTGGGAAGACCCCGATGACCTACCTGACGATGCTCCGTGTGGAGGAGATGGCCAGGCTCCTGCGGGAAACCGACTTGTCCGTCACGGAGGCCGGTCGCCAGGTTGGCTGGCAGTCCCGGAACCGGGCATCGGGGGCCTTCCGAGAGTGCGTGGGGATCACACCGAGTCGCTATCGAACGATGCGGTTCATCGGCGGCGATGTGCCCATTGATCGGACATTCCTGCCCACCTAAACGACACCTTGCGCGGTGCTGAGCCCCACGGTGGCGTGTTGGCTGATATGCCGTTGTCTACGTCAGGAGTACGCGAGCTTCCTGGCGGCCAACCTACCGATTTGCTTGTTCGCTGACCGTCTCGACTCGCCGGATGCTCCTGGCGCACCTCGCAGGTGTAGGACCGACCACCAGCCCGGTGGCCGGCCCTACCGGGAGGAGGCCGGACGATGGCGACGAGGGAGGAAGCCCGCCGGGCGCGGGAGGCGAAGCTCGACGAGCTGCATGGGAAACTGACGAGCGCGGTTGAGCAGCTGGTCTCCGGTGAGGACTGGGCGAAGGCCCTGTCGTTCGCGGCCCGGTTCCGGTCCCGCAGCTTCAACAACGTTCTGCTGATCTGGGCGCAGCACGGGGAAGCGTTCGAGGCAGGTCGCGTGCCTGACCCGGTGCCGTCGTATGTGGCCGGCTACAAGCAGTGGCAGCAGCTGGGCCGCCAGGTTGAGAAAGGCCAGGCCGGCTACCAGATTCTCGCTCCGATCACGGGCCGGTTCGCCTCGGCGAACCCGGCCGATCCGGAGTTGTGGAGACGTCTGAACCGGGGCGAGAAGCCCACGCCCGGCGAAGTGGCCCGGACCCGCATGGTCGGGGTGCGGCCGGCATATGTCTGGGATGCCTCCCAGACGGCTGGCGATCCGATCCCGGAGCATCCGACCCCGACCCTGCTGAAAGGCGAGGCACCCGGCGGACTGTGGGACGGGCTTGCCTTCCAGGTCCGCGCGGCCGGGTTCGAGGTATCGCGGGTGCCGCACGAGGGGATAATCCACGGCGCCAATGGGGTCACGGACTTCGAAGTCCGGACGGTGACGGTGCGGGAGAACATGGACCCCGCCGCCCAGGTGAAGACTCTCGCTCACGAACTGGGGCATGTGCTCATGCACGGGCCTGACCAGGAGGACGCGCGACAGCATCGCGGGATCGGTGAGGTCGAGGCCGAATCGGTCGCGCTGATGGTAGGTGCCGCCCACGGAATGGACACCTCGGATTACACGATTCCGTACGTCGCCACTTGGGCCGCCCGCGTGGATGGCAAGGAACCGGCCGACATCGTCAAGGCCACAGGCGAACGGGTCCGCAAAACTGCCCTGTCGATCCTGGATCAGCTCGACACCGCCCAGCTCGGCGACGGGACCCCGCCCGGCCTCGACCGCGAGGCGCCACAGCGTGCCCAGCCGGCACATGACCAGCCAGCGCGCCGGCGACAGAGTGTGCCGCTGACCGCACCTGGCGCCCGGGCCAGCCCCGCCATCGTGCCGCAGGAACGGGGCCTGTGATGACTTCCCCCGACGGCCTCGCCGGCGTACTAACGCGCATGACCTTCCGGTGGCCGGCCTCGGCCGTCGCGCGGGAACTCGCCGGTGCGGGAGTACCTGTGTTCCCATGTCAACCGGGCGGTAAGCGCCCGCTGACCGAGCACGGGTTCCACGACGCCACCAGAGACCCCGACCAGACGGAGGCGTGGTGGAGAAAGCACCCGACCGCGAATATTGGCGTGCCGACCGGCACGGCCTCCGGTGTCGTCGTGGTCGATGTCGACGTCCACGGCCCCGTCAACGGGTTCGCGGCGTTCAACCGCGCCCACCGTGCCGGGCTCGTCGGTGGATGGCAGTTCCTCGTGACCACGCCGTCCGATGGGATGCACGCCTACTACCCGGCGACGCCGGGCGTGGTGCAGCGGTCGTGGCAGGCCGCTCGCGCCGGGATCGACTTCCGTGGCGACGGCGGCTACATCATCGTCCCGCCCTCCAGGGTGGTCAGCAATGGCACGGGCGCCGAGTATCGGGTTCGGCAGATAAGCACCGGCCCCAGCACCACGGTGGATTCGGATGCGTTGCGGGACATCCTCGACCCCCGGCCCGCGCCGCGCTGGCCGGCGAGCCCGAGCGTGGGGCAGCAGGCGGATGTGTCGCAGTTGGCGGAATGGGTCGCCAACCGTGGCGAGGGCGAGCGAAACCGTGGCCTGTTCTGGGCGGCCTGCCGCCTCGCAGAGAACGACCTTCCGGCGCCGGAGGCGCTGGAGGTGCTTGCGGCCGCGGCCTCGGAGGCGGGGCTGGGTGAGCGAGAGATTACCGCGACTGTCCGCTCCGCCTATCGCACCGTTCAACCCCGACCCCAGACCTCCTCGCGGCTACAGGACGGCTCGTCGGCAACTGGCAGTTGGTTCAGCCGGGACGCGGCCGCGCGGTCGTCCCCTCAGGTGCGGGGGCTGTCATGACCATCCATGCCAGCACCGGGCAGAGGAACCGGCGTTGGGCGGTGGTCACCGCGGTGGCGGGGACCGTGTTCATCGCCGCCGGAGCGTTCTGGCTCTCGTTCACCGCGCTGGCCGATCTGGCTGCTCGGTCCGGGGTCGGCGGTTCGCAGGCGTGGGTGTGGCCGCTGATCGTGGACGGCATCATCGTTGTCGCCACCGTCGCCGCCGTTGCCCTAGCCGGTCAGCGGTCGGCGTGGTATCCGTGGGCGCTGCTGATCGGTGGGTCCGCCGTGTCGGTGATCGCCAACGCCCTCCACGCTGTCGTCGCCGCGGATGCTGATGTCCCCGGAGTGCTGGCCGCGGCCGTTGCCGCGGTACCTCCCGTGGTGCTGCTGGCGATCACTCACCTGACCGTCATCCTCACCCGACCGCAACCAGCCCCCGACACGCTGATGTCCAGCGACGACGCCGTGTCCCCTGACATATCCGCGCCCATCGAAGAGTGGGCTTCGGCACCTGGGCCGGGGACGGTGTCGTCGGCCGAGGTCGAGGAGATCGCGGCGTTGCCGGCGCCAGCAGAGGAGAGCGAACAGGCTATAGCACCCGGCACAGCGCAGGCATCGGCAGATCGGGACAGTGAGCCGACGACCGACTCGGGGGTGGCGCGCACCGATCGGCGTGCTCGGGCAGCGCAGCTGCGCGGGCAGGGGTGGTCGAACAAGAAGATCGCCCGTGATTTGGGCGTGCACCCCTCCACGGTGGGCCGGTGGTTCACCGGCGCGCACCTTACCGACAGCACCGATGACGAGGAGGCAACCCCATGAGTCCCGAACACGACCACGACCTGCGACGACCCGACGCTGACGATCGGGCACCCGATGTAGGGACCGTTCGCCCGGCGTCGGAGGCGGTTGAAAAACTCGAGGCACCGGACGCGGTCCGGGCAGCACGGGCCTCCCGCCGACGCGGAACCGAGCGGCAGACACCAGCGGCGGAGGTGAGCCGTGCGCGGGGTGTGGAGTGGGTGCGGCCCACGGATCTCATCGCTCGCCAGGGCGCGGCCCTCGCTGGCCGGGGTGTCGATTTCGAGGTCGAGCTGGCCCGCCGTACCCGCGCGCCGCTCGCCACGGGTGTTCGTGACCTGGGTGAGCGGACCCGCCGGTTGCCACCACTGGCAGCATTCGGCCGTGGCAGCACGGGGCAGGCCGCTCCGTCCCGGCCCGGCGTCGGGTTGAGCTGAGTAGGGCGGTGACAAGCGATGCGTGCGTCAACGAGGACCGACAGCGATGTTGGGGATGGCGTGCGCACCTGCTTGTCAGGAGGTGCCCTGACCATGACCGAGAACACACACCCCACCAGCGACCCGACCACAGGATCTGACCGCGCGGACTTCACGACCGGTGAGGGTCTGCGCGCACTGCTGCACCGGCTCCACCACGGCGGGCGGCGCGCCTGGGCGTACGATGCGCAAGCGGCGGAGCTGATGCAGTTCACCGCGAAGAAGTACGCGCCGTTGGCGCGCAAGCACGGGCTGGACCCGTGGGAGGCCGCCTCGGCGGCGTTCGATGTGATGCGCACCAGGGCAGCACGCGAGGCGTACGATCCGTGGGCGGTCATCACGCACGCGGTGCGGATCACCTGCATCTTCGAAGAACGCGCCCAGGGACTGCTCTGCTCGGTCCACCAAGCCCGCCGCCCCCACATCTCTGCCTTCCACGACCCTGAACGGTTCTCCGACCGCGAGACCCCACTGACCGACTACCACCCCGCCTTCCACATCCCCGCCGCCGACGCACCAGACGGCAACGACGAGACCCCGGCATCGGAGCGAGCCAGCACCTCAGCAGGCTCGGCAGTCGAAGACGCGATCGCGCTGTTCACGCTCCTGGACTGGCCCGCCGACACGGCCCGAGCCGCGATCGAGCACGCCTGCGGAGCGCTCACCCAGGCCGGTACCCGCCAAGCCGCCTACGAAGGGCTGCGACGGGACAAGCATGCCCGCGCCCTGCTCGACATCCCCAGCCACTCCTGGACAGCACTGTTGAAGGCGCTGCTGGGCACCCCCCACCCGGCCTACACCGCTACCGGCCTCGGGAGGGGTGTGCTGCTGCGCCTGTTGATCGGCGAAAGCCTGCCCGTGTTGCTGCGCGACGACGACCTCGTCCTTTCGGTTTCCCTCGCCGCCCCACGCCGCCCTCGGAACCACGACGATGCCCAAGGTGGTGCGTGATGAGCGCGCCGGCGGGGTTCATCGAGCTGGAGCGCACGGTCGCCTCGATCCAGGTGGGCAGGCGGCATCGCACCGAGCTGGGCGACATCGACGCACTCGCCGCCTCCATCGACCGCGACGGCCTCCTCCAACCGATCACCATCACCCCGGACGGGGTGCTCGTCTGTGGGGCCAGACGGTTGGCGGCGATCCGGCAACTTGGTTGGAAGACCGTGAACGTCTGGGTCCGCTCGGGCATCTCCGACCGCCTCGGACACCTGCTGGCCGAGCAAGACGACAACGTCCTGCACAAGCCCCTGACCCAGCTCGAAGCCGCCGCCCTGTATCGGGAGCTGAAACAGGTGATGGCCGAGGACGCGGCCCGGCGGCAGGCCGCGACCCAGTTCAGCGCGCAGCAGCAACCCGGAGACGACGGTGCGGGAAAATTTCCCGCACCGTCCGACCACGGCCGGACCAGTGAGCAGGCTGCCCGGATGATCCCCGGCAGCGCGTCCTACAAGACCCTGGACAAGATCAGCTTCCTCCACCACATCGCCGAGGACCCCGCCCAACCCGAGGAGCTTCGCCAGCAGGCAGCGACCGCGCTGGAACGCATCGAGGCCGGCAACCCCGTCGACCCCCTCTACCGGCAGGTCCGGGAACAGGCCGACACGACACGCGGTGACCGCGACGCGGACCTGCACCAGCTCGCCGCTGACGCCCTCGTCCGCATCAAGACCACGACACCAAAGAGACGCACCCCACGGCCCACCCCCGCAGCGGGTCAGGGTGAGGGTGAGCCGGTGCGGTATCCGGTGCGCGCGTTCGTGCTCACCTGGAGCGAGCTGGCCGACTGGTGGACCCACTATGACCTCGACCAGCTCGCCGCCGAGCTGACCGACGAGCAGATCAATTCCTTCCTCGCCACTGCTGAGGGCACCAGCCGATTCGGCGAGCAGCTGCGTGCCGCGCGCGAGCGCGGGAGCAGCGCCGACACCGGGCCGGTGCGCGGCCACCTGCGCGCCTTGTAGCCACCTCGCTGGCTCGGGTGTGGCGGTGCACCTACGGGGCATGAAGACTCCCGACCTTTCCGATGCTCGCTCCCACCACCGAATGATCGCGGTGCTCACCGCACTCGTGGCGGTCCTCGTGCTCACCGGGATCGGGGTCTACGGCCTGATCACCGGACCACCCACCAGCAACGAGCCCGGCAGCGATGAGGGCCCCGGGCCGGGGCCAGTCGTCACCGTGCCCAGCGATCCGGTACCCACCACGACACCCCGCCTGCCCGTCGTGCGGCCTTCGGCGGACCCGGCGACGTTCGTCGGCAACGTCGTCACGGCGCTTTTCAGCTGGGATACCGCCAGCGGATTCATGCCCCTGGACTACACCTCCGTCGTGTTAGAGGTTGGTGATCCGTCCGGTGCGGAACAGGCCGGGCTCGCCGCCGACATCGCCACCTACCTCCCGAACCGGGAGGCGTGGATCGAGCTGCGGCAGTACGCCACCGCCCAGCACCTGAGCATCGACGACGTGTTCGTCCCTCAGGCATGGGGTGAGGCAGTGGAGCAGGCCCAGCCCGGCCAGCTCGCCGAAGGCACCATCGCCTACACGATCGAGGGCACCCGCCACCGCACCGGCACCTGGAACGACGAACCCGTCACCTCGAAGCATGCGGTGGCGTTCACCGTGTTCCTCGTCTGCGAGCCGACCTACGACACCTGCCACCTGCTGCGGCTGTCCCAGCTCGACAACCCCCTCCGATAGCTGCTGAGGAGTGATTGCTCGTGTTGAAGAAACTCGCCGCCGCCATCGCCCTAGTGTTCTTTGGTCCGGCGTTGCTGCTGTTGTCGGTCGGGGTGCTGATGAACCCGGCCGCCACCGCCAACGCCTGTGTCACCGGAACCGGCGTCACCGTCGGGGACGTCCCGGACGAGCTGGAGGTGACCACCGCCAACGGTGAGACCTTCACCCTCAACCGCCAGCAGCTCACGCATGCGGCGACGATCATCGAGACCGGCTCCAGCATCGACGGGGTGACCCGCAACGGCATACACATCGCGCTGATGGCGGCGCTCACCGAGTCCACGTTGCGGATGCTCGCCAACACCTCCGCCTACCCCGAATCCGCGAACTACCCCAACGACGGCAACGGCTCCGACAACGACTCCCTCGGCCTGTTCCAGATGCGACCCCAGTCCGGCTGGGGGTCGGTGGCCGAACTGATGGACCCCGTGTACCAGGCTCGGGCGTTCTTCGGCGGACCCGAAGGACCGAACTCCCCCTCCCCGCGCGGACTGCTGGACATCCCCGGCTGGGAGCAAATGGACAAGGGCGAGGCCGCCCAGGCCGTCGAGGTCTCCGCCTACCCGGACCGCTACCGCAACTACGAGCCCGTCGCCAAGACCATCCTGACCACCCTCACCGGCACCACGAAAACCAATGCTGCCGACACGGATGGGTCGAGCAGCGGCATGACAGTTCCAGCGGTGCAGACGGTCGCGGCGGAGTCCTCCCGGGTGGTGTTCCCCCTGCCGGAGGGCACCTGGGTGCTCACCAGCGAGTTCGGACCCCGGGTGCACCCGATCACCGGGGAGAACTCCGTCCACACCGGCACCGACTTCGCCGCCCCGGACGGGACCCCGATCCTCGCCGCCGCCGACGGAACCGTGACCGTCGCCGAGTTCTCCGGCGGGTATGGCGGGCTCATCGTGATCGAGCACACCCTCGACGGCGTCGCCGTCGCGACCGCGTACGGACACATGTGGGAGCAAGGCATCCACGTCAACCCCGGCGACACCGTGACCGCCGGGCAGCACATCGGCGACGTCGGCAGCTCAGGCAACTCCACAGGTCCGCACCTGCATTTCGAGGTCCGCCCCGGCGGCACCAACGGCGAAGCGATCGACCCCGCCGCCTGGCTCAACACCCATGATGCGGGCGACCTGCCCGAACCCGAGACCGGCGCCCCCAACGGCGGCTGCGACCCAGGGGCCGGGACGCCCGGCCAGGCACCGGAGCCGTTCGAGGGCGACCCGAACCAGATGGTGGACGACCCCACCTCCGACGGGCAGATGACCGCCCGCACCCTGCACCTGTATCAGCAGGCCACCGCCGCCTTCCCCGACACGTCCTGGGCGTGCTGGTCACCTCGACCGGGCACCGTCTCGGAACATCCCCTCGGGCGGGCATGCGACATCACCTTCGGCAACGCGATCGGATCGGTCCCGACTCCCGCGCAGCTCGAAGCGGGCTGGGAACTGACCAACTGGATGAAGGACCACGCCGAGGCTCTCGGAGTGGAATACCTGATCTGGCAGGACAAGATCTGGTCGCTGGCCCGCGACGCCGAGGGCTGGCGGACCTACACCAGGGGAACCGACGTCACGACCAAACACATCGACCACCTGCACGTAACGGTCGTCGCCTAAGGTCCGAGATTACATCTACCGTAGATTCGTACCTTGAGCGTTCATCGCCGCTCAAGATGGGGTGCGGATGCCGTGACGCGGATCGTGATCTCGTCCACTTTTGGCACGTGCCGCTTCGCGGCTGCTTCGGCCTCCTCGGCAACCAGATCGGCGTGGGCCAGATCCATCTGGGCGGTTCGGACGACGGCGTCGCCGCGGAGGCGATGGCCGACCCAGCGCAGCCGCACCCGCTGAACAGACTCGACCTCCGCGGCGTGTTCGAGAGCGTGCTTGACCCGGTCAACGAGCTCGGGCTCGATGCCATCCATGAGGCGACGCCCTACCGATCGAATCGTTCCGATGAGCAGCACCGCGATCATGACGGAGATGAGTAGGCCGACGATGGGGTCGGCGAGCGGGAAGCCGAGGAGGACGCCGATGGCGCCGGCAACGACGGCCAGGGACGTGAAGCCGTCGGTGCGGGCGTGCACGCCGTCGGCGACGAGCGCGGCGGAGCCGATCTTCCGGCCGACGCGGATGCGGTAGACGGCGACGGCCTCGTTGCCGAGGAAGCCGATGATGCCGGCGGCGATCACCCAGCCAACGTTCTCCATCGAGCGCGGGTTGATCATCCGGTCGATCGCCTCCCACGCGGCGATGACCGCGGACAGCGCGATCATGAGCACGATGAACAGCCCGGCGAGGTCTTCGGCCCGATTGAAGCCGTAGGTGTAGCGGCGGGTCGCTGCGCGGCGGGAGAGAACGAACGCGATCCACAGCGGTACCGCGGTGAGCGCGTCGGAAAAGTTGTGGATCGTGTCGGCGAGGAGTGCGACCGAGCCGGAGAACGCGACGACCACCGCCTGAGCCACGGTCGTGGCGAGCATGAGAACGAGGCTGATCTTCAGCGCCCGGATGCCCGCAGAGTTCGCCTCCATCGCGTCGTCGATCGAGTCCGCCGCGTCGTGGGAGTGCGGCACGAAGATTCCGTAAAGGAATCCTTTGAACCCGGTCGGGTGCGAGTGCTCGTGCTCGTGATCGGCGGCGTGCGAATGCGAGTGGCTGTGATCGGTCATGCTTCCGCTCTTTCGGAGTGGTGGTGACGCGGACGGTCATCGAGGGAGTGTTCGGCCTGGAAGATCGCATCGGTCACGAGTTGCGAGGCGTGCTCGTTCTCCAGCCGGTAAAACACCCGCTGACCCTCCTGCCGGGCAGCGACGATCCGTGCCATGCGAAGCTTCGCCAGATGCTGCGACACCGCCGCCGGGGACTTGTACACAATGTCGGCGAGGTGATTCACCGACAGCTCCTCGCTGCGGCGCAGCGCCAGAATGATCCGCACCCGCGTCGCGTCCGCGAGCAGCCCGAACACCTCGACCGCGAGCTCCACGAACTGACTGTCCGGGTCCACCCCACACACCTGCTTATCTGCATCCATACGCAGATTATTGCAGATCGGGCTGCGCGTGAGAAGCACGTCCAAGAACAGTGATGCGAAGGTGCCGACAACGGAGCACACGACTAGACACCACACGCACGAAGGTCCGAGAGCGTTGACAAGCCCGGCCTCGGGTCTTCCCAATGCCGGGTGAACCACGTCGCATTGATCGACAGCGGGCAGCCGGGCGGCCTCAGCGCACCTTCACGGCATGGCAATCCCGCTCTCGCACCATCTATTCCGGCACGTCGAATATGCGACGCCGCCGCCCGAAGGCATGAGCGGCATGGATGTGTTTCCAGACTTCGACGGGATCGGTGGGATCGGTGACCTGCGCGCGGTGATCGGCGCGCTGCTGACGTTCGTGCTCATCACTAGCGTCCTGATGCTGATCGTTTCGGCCGTCATCTGGGCCATCGCAGCTGCGAACGGCAACTACAGCGCGGCTGGGAAGGGCCGCACCGGTGTCCTCGTCGCCCTCGGCACCGCGGTCCTGGCTGGTGCCGGAGTGGCGTGGATGAACTGGCTCATCGACCTCGGCCAGCAACTCTGATCCCTGCCCAGGCTCGAAACTGCCGCCTCGGACGGCCTTGGGGATTGTCGCGCACCTGATCTGCGAACCCATCCGTGTACCCGCCCCGAAAGGGCGGGTTCCGTTCGTCAGGAGACTCACCGTGTTCGATCTCATCACCGCTCTGCCTGCGCTTATGCCAATGGATGTCGACATCACCCCCAACGATTCCGGTCTGCCCGGCATCGCCCAGCTGCGCACCATCGTCGGCGCGGTGATGACCGTCGGCCTCATCTTGTCGGTGCTCGCGCTGATCATCTCGGCGATCGTGTGGGGTTTCGGCGCGAACTCCTCTAATCCACACCTCGCGGGCCGGGGAAAGATGGGCGTCCTCGTGAGCTGCGGGGCCGCGGTGATCTGTGGCGCCAGCGTGACGTTGATCAACTTCTTCTGGGACGTCGGCCAGCAGGTCTGACACCAACCGCTGACTCGATCCTTAAAGGAGTGATTGCGGTGGGTGTATGCGATATCCCCGTCATCTCGGCCGTGTGCGACACCGCCGGCGAAGCCGCCGCCAGTCTGGTGGCGGCACCGTTCGACTGGCTCGCCCAAGCGATGGGTGCCGCCGCTGGCTGGTTGTTCGAGGCCGTGTGGTCCGTGTTCGACACCACCACGCTCGTCGATGTCACCCGACCCGAATATGTGGCGGTCTATAACCTGCTGTTCGGCATCGCAGTGTTCGTGATGCTGATCTTCTTCTGTCTCCAGCTGCTCACCGGTCTGATCCGCCGCGATCCCACTGCCCTGGCTCGGGCAGCCCTCGGGTTGGCGAAGTCTGTGCTCGGCTCGTTCGTGGTGATCACGCTGACGGCGTTGCTGCTGGAGATCGTCGACCAGCTCTGTGTCGGGATCATCCAGGCCGCCGGGGAGACCACCGAGTCGATGGGCGCGAAGATCACCCTGCTGGCCACGG